>NZ_NFLA01000032.1:0-33263 GCF_002160675.1 Erysipelatoclostridium sp. An15 | reverse complement strand
ATCTTAGTGGATTAACCGTTCTTTTATTGCCACTTGTATTTTATAGTCTAATTGCTCTTATATTTGATTTACATAATTTTGGTAATGTTTTGATTATTTTACTTATGATTATTGGGATATATTATTCACTTGGTAATTTAACAGCTTATTTAACCACTTCAATAATCATGAATATTTGTCTCCAGGTCATTGTTTTTGTAGCACCAATTATTATCTTTATTTGTATCTTTGCGGTTTATCAAACATTTATCAGGGGCATTATTATTACAGCGTTACCAGATACGGTCTTGGATTTGTTGATTCCTATTTATTCATTGATGAAAGCTGGCATTGAAAGTGTGGCTATAAATGAAATATTGATCTGTATTTTCTATAGTCTTGCTTTTACTATTTGTGGTTTTCTTGCTTGTTTAAAAAGAAATTCGTTAACTAATTATCATGGTTTTACTAATAATGTAATTGCTCAAATTATTAAAATGGTAATAATTGTTGTTATTTCCTGGATGTTCACGGGATTAACAGATGTTCCCTCTATGTCGATAAGTGTGTTATTTGCAATTAGTATAATTGCTACTTTCATGACTGTCTTTTTAATACAATATATTTATACAAAGAAAATAAAATATAAAGCAAATATATTACAGGCTAGTATTATTTCTATTATAACTTTGGGATTATTTCTTGGGGGTAAAAGTTTTATTGAAGATTATATTCCAGGTAATATTGAATCGGTTACGATCAATCATGATATACAGTTTGCTTTAAGTAAGAATCTTTTAAATAAAAATGCTTATTTAAAAGATAAAAATATGATTGATACTGTCGTTGAAATTCATCAGGAAATTTTAGATACCAAATGCAGTTATGGTGATTATGAGATTGGAATTGTTTATCAGTTAAAAAATGGAAGACAAATAGTGCGTAATTATTGGCTTAATTATAATGATTATCAAGCAATCGTTGAAAAGTTTAATCAGGAAATAATTCGTGTCTGGTATTATGATTATTATCAATTAGTAGATATGCTTGATGTTATTTATCAAATTGATTTTGCTGATGAATCTGAAAATATTGATGAACAAATTATTAATAGTGAAGATATTGAGTTATTCAAAAATATTTTAATTCAACAGCTACAGGCTTTTGAAAATGACCATAGTTTATTAAATGAAGTAGAAAAGAGTAGTCCTAGTAGTATATATTTTGGATATGATCCTGAAGATAAGGCAATTGACTTGATTTCATACAGTTATAACGATCCATTAGATCGAACAATTCAGGAATATAATAAAATTAAAGCAAATTAGTTGTAATTATTTTATAAATAGGGATAATGTAAGTGAGGTGATAATAAATGAAAATATTAGAAAGTAATGAATTTGATAATGCAATTGCTAGTGGAGTTGTTCTAGTTGATTTTTATGCTGACTGGTGTGGACCATGTAAAATGTTAGCCCCTGTAATTGAAGGGTTAGCTGATAAAATGACAAATGTTTCTTTTTATAAGCTAAATGTTGATAATTCTAGTGATATTGCTAGAAGATATGGAGTACAAGCTATTCCTAACTTAATTATTTTTAAAGATGGAAAAGCTGTTGATCAAATTACAGGTTTTGTTCCTGAAGGTGAAATTGTTAATCATCTAGAAAAAGTTTTATAATTTGAAAAATTTAAATATTTCAAGTAGATAAGGGGACATTACATGATGTTCCTTTTCTATTTTTTATAAAAAAGAAAAAGCATGTATACAGTTAATATTGTGCAATCGTAGTTTGTTTTAAAATATTAATTTTTTGAGTAAATATATTCTTTTTAATTATGACTAATTATTAAACAATAAGAAAAACGTCAATTATTATGTTATAATTTAATCGAGGTGAATGTCATGGCTAGAAAAACACTTAGATTAACAAAACGGGGCTTTTTTGCAATTGTAATAGCTGTTTTGGTTGTAGCTTTATTATTACTTGTTATTTTTAATCAAGATAGCAGTGAGAATACTATAAAAAAAGAAGAAACGAATGTTGAAATTAGTAATGTTGTAGCTGAAAATCAGGTTTTAAAAGTTGAACTGTTAGAACTAGTAAACGAACGAAATTACCTAGAGAGTTATCAGGAAGTAATTATGAGAATTGAAAAGGGTGAAAAAGTTCTTGGTTATAAAATAGCAAGAAATCAAAGTTTCAATAAAGTAATGCAGTTATTGCCACCTGGTGAAGATGCTCCTTTACTTAATCATAGTAGTCAAAAGCCTAGTCATGAAGCATATATTTTAGTTTTAACAGGTGATATAGTTGAATATCAAAATCAAGATGGTAAAAAAACATATCAGATTGTAAATGGCCAATTGAGTTATTATCAACAATCTCTATTACTAGAAAGTGAATATAATAGTGTATATATTGCTTCTATTGACGGTAAAAAAGAAAAGATGGTAAATTTAGATGACTATCAAAAAGCTTTAGCTTCAACAGAAAGTTATATGACAATGTTACAGTGGTAAAAAAAGATTCGAATTATTCGAATCTTTTTTAAATAATATTATTTGCCATTTAAACCATCGACAAAAGTTAAATCGATGCCAAACATAATACCAGTATTTGGATTATTAATACCACCTAAAGTTTCATCGATAACTTTACGGGCTTTTTCGACATCTTTTTTATCTAAAATGAAAAAAAGAGTTTTGCTGCTTTCACGAGGATCTTCTAAAAAGATCCGTAAAGATTCAATAATAAAGCTATCATTACTTTTTAATGTGTTTAACATCCCTTTACTATCAATAATTGTTCCCCCGCTAATACCATTATCTTGTAGTGCGCATAGTAAGTCATCAAGCTTTTCGACTTTATGAAGAACTAAAAAAAGTGCTTGCAAACAGATCCCCTCCTTTTTAAATATTATAAACTAATTTCTTGTTCTTTGCATTAACAAATATTTAGTTTATAATAAACAATATATTAAAGGGGGCCAAATTATATGAAGTTTGAATTTTCAAATCGAATCAGTGGGGTTAAAGCTTCGGCAGTAAGAGAAATACTAAAACTAATGAATGATCCAGAAATTATTAGTTTTGGTGGTGGTAATCCAGCTAGCGAAACTTTTCCGGTAAGTAAATTAAAAGAGATTAGTGATGATATTTTCGATAAACAGCCTAATTCAATTTTAGAGTACGGTATTACTGAAGGAAATCAAAGTTTTAAAGATGCTGCAATCAAGTTTTTGTCACGAAATGAAAAAATTGTTAATGACTATGATGAAGTTATGGTTACTTCTGGTTCACAGCAAATTATGGATTTTGTGACAAAATGTTTGTGTAACGAAGGTGACTTAGTAGTTTGTGAAAATCCTAGTTTTTTAGGTGCTTTAAATTCTTTTAAAAGCAATGGTGCTAAATTAGTAGGAATTGAAATGGAAGATGATGGAATTAATCTTGAAAAATTAGAAGCAGTTTTAAGCGGTGAAAAGAAACCAAAATTAATTTATTTAATTCCTAATTTTCAAAACCCAACAGGAATTACTACTTCATTAGCTAAAAGAAAAGCTATTTATGCTTTAGCCAAAAAATATCAAGTAGCAATATTAGAAGATAATCCTTATGGTGATTTACGATTTAAAAATGAAGCGATTCCTTCAATTAAATCTTTAGATGATGAAGGATTAGTTATTTATGCAGTAAGTTTTTCTAAAATTATTTCACCAGGAATGCGTGTAGCTATCATGGTTGGACATAAAGATTTACTAGCTAAGTGTACTATCGCTAAACAGACTAATGATGTTCATACAAATGCCTGGGCGCAAAGTGTAATGGCACGCTTTTTACAAGAAACTGATATGGATGCCCATTTAAAACAATTACAAGCAGTGTATGATCGAAAATGTCATTTGATGCTCGATGAAATTGAAAAGCATTTTAGTAAGGATTGTAAATGGACTAAACCAGATGGTGGGATGTTTATTTGGGTTACTTTACCTGAAAGAATTGATATGCTTGAATTTGTTCAAAAAGCAATTGAACGTAAAGTAGCTGTTGTACCAGGTAATGCTTTTTATGATGATGATAGTAAACCATGTCAATCTTTTAGAATGAATTTTTCAATGCCAAGTGATGAAGATATTGTTAAAGGAGTGGCAATATTAGGAGAATTGATGCATGATTAAAAATGTTGTTTTTGATATGGGGAATGTAATATTACGTTGGGATCCTCAATATATTGCTGAAAAACTAAGCAATAATGAAAAGGAAAAAGAAATTATTATTAATGAATTATTTGCTTCTAAACAATGGGCTTTACTAGATGAAGGCAAAATTAGCCTTGAAGAAACAGTTGCTAGTTTTAGCTCAAAGCATCGTGAATTATTAAAATATGCTTTATATCATTGGCATGATTATTTTGAACCTTTTATAGAAATCATACCATTGTTAAAAAGACTAAATAATAATAATTATCAAATTTACTTATTATCTAACTGTAACAAACAGTTTGATGAATATTGTCAAAGAGTAGAGGCTTTTAAATACTTCGATGGATTTTATATTTCTGCTAAACATCTATTAGTGAAACCGGATATTAAAATCTACCAGGATTTTTTAAATGAGTTTCATTTAAAAGCTGAAGAATCAGTTTTTATCGATGATGTTAAAGCTAACATTGATGGCGCTAAACAAGCTGGAATAGCTGGATATTGTTATGACGGTGATGTTTGTAAACTAGAAAAGTATTTAATTGATGAAATGAAGTTAGATTTTTGATTATAATTGAGAAATCATTATCGATTTCTCTTTTTTTCTTGCTTGTTACCTAAGGTAATCGATTATAATTATTAATAGCGGAAGGGATGATAATAATGTATACAAGTGGTGAAATTGCTAAATTATGTAACCTTACAATTAGGACAGTACAATACTATGATAAGATTGATTTAATTAAACCGACTAATATTGTGGAAAATAGAAGATATTATAGTGATGAACAGTTACAAATATTTCAGTTAGTTTGTTTATATAAGAATTTAGGACTATCGTTAAAAGAAATAAAAAAATTATTACAGACAAAAGAACCAGCATTGTTATTACGGGAATTATTAATAAAAAAGAAAAATGAATTAGATGACCAGATTAATGATATGAATAGAAAAAATAAAAAGATTAATATTCTATTATCGGAAATTGAAAATGACTCTACTATGCCAGTTTTAAGCGATAAGGATTTAAATGATTTAATGATTAAAAAAGATTATTTTAATAGTAAAGGTAAATTAACTAACTTATTTTTAATTGGGTATGTATTAATGCTTTTTGTTAGTATACTTTTAAGTAGTTTAATAGCTAGAGAGTGGTTTATTTTAGTGTTAGTTATTAATGTTGGCTTTTTGTTATTTTTAGTATATTTTCATGCTATAAATAGTGCGTATGTATGTCCTTATTGTCATCATAAATTTACTATTTCATGGATTAAGGACTTATTTAG
Organism: Erysipelatoclostridium sp. An15; assembly: GCF_002160675.1. NCBI lineage: Bacteria > Bacillati > Bacillota > Erysipelotrichia > Erysipelotrichales > Coprobacillaceae > Thomasclavelia > Erysipelatoclostridium sp. An15. The sequence continues at coordinate 27,792 of NZ_NFLA01000032.1, read as the reverse complement.
TTTTAATAATGGGAAAAAAGGAAAATATTTAAAGTGTCCTAGTTGTAAGCAAAAGGCTTGGATGAAAGAAACTTATCGAGATTGATTTTAAAAAGTTGTTATAGTTTAAAGCTATAGCAAAGCTCATATTTTTAATATTTTACAATTTTCTAAAAAAACGATACCATTTTTTTAGAAAAAAGGTGGTAGAAAAATGTTAAAGATTAAATATGATATTGTTGGGTCTTTTTTAAGACCACAAGAGATAAAAGAAGCACGTAAAAAATACTTTGATGGTAAAATTAGTATTGAAGAGTTAAGAGAAGTTGAAGATCAAGAAATTGAAAAATTAGTAGCAAAAGAAGTAGAACATGGATTAAAAATTGTTACTGATGGTGAATTTAGACGTCGCTGGTGGCATTTAGACTGGTTAAAAGAATTTGATGGTTTTACGACTAAACATTTAGAAAAAGAGCGTAATGGTCAAGTAAATAAGATTGAATTAGGAATGGTTTGTGGAAAAATAAGTTATGATCGTAGTACAAACCATCCAGAAATACAGGCGTGGGATTTTTTATATAATTTAGTTAAAAAATATCCTGGGGTTGAAGCTAAAAAATGTATCTCAGGTCCTAATATGATTTTAGTAGATCATTTTTTACAACTTGGGTTAAAAGAAATTCCTTATTATGGAACAGATTTAAATGCTTTGATCGATGATATTGCTCTTGCTTATCAAGAAGCAATCAAGGATTTCTATGATCATGGTTGTCGTTATTTACAAATTGATGATACATCATGGACTTATATGATCGATGCAGAATTTTGTAAAAAAGTTAGTGATTTAGGTTATCAAAAAGAAGAAGTTTTACAATGGTTTAAAACTGTTTCTACTAAAGCGTTAGAAAATAAACCTAAGGATATGATTATCGCTAATCATTTTTGTAAAGGTAATTTTAAGGGATATCCTTTGTTTGCCGGATTATATGATTCGATAGCACCAATTATTTGTCAAATCCCTTATGATGGCTTTTTTGTTGAATATGATGATGAACGTTCTGGCTCTTTTGAGCCATGGTCAATATTAAAAGGTAGTGATAAAACATTTGTAGCTGGTTTAATATCTACTAAAAATCCTGTTTTAGAAAGCCATGATGAAATTAAAAAACGTTATTTACAAGCAAAAGAAGTAGTTGGTGATAATATTGCTTTATCGCCACAATGCGGTTTTGCTTCAGTAGAAGAGGGAAACTGTATTGATGAAGAAGTTCAATGGCAAAAAATAGATTTACTAGTTTCTTGTAAAGATTTTTTATAAAAAGCTTTTGGAAATCCAAGAGCTTTTTTGGTTTATAAATACTAAATTTGAAGGTTTATTAAAAAAATATGGTTAAATCATCATTTTTTAGCAGTTATTTTGTTAAGTTTTGTGGATTTTGTTTATTTTTTTACAAATTATGTATATAATATAACAATATAGTAAAATAAATGAGGGGGAAATATTGGCATGAAATCTACAGAACGATATTCTTCATCGACGGCAACACATGTAAAATTTGATGTTTATTTGCCAACTGTAATGATTCGCTATAAAGCTGTGGTCCAGATTCATCATGCCATGTCTGAGCATTCGGGACGATATGAGCGCTTTGCTGAATATTTGGCACATGAAGGTTTTGTGGTAGTTGTAAGTGATTTTCCAGGACATGGAACTTCATTGTTTAATTATGAACAAGGTTATTTTGGAATTGGCGATGCTACCAAGACATTAGTAGAAGATATGCATCGGTTACGAAATATTATGGCAGCTAGATATCCGGATTTACCATATTTTATGATTGGTAATCAATTGGGATCACTGGTTTTAAGACAATATCTAGCTAATTATGGGGATTTTGTTCAAGGGGCTATATTATTGGGAACTTGTGGTAAACAGCATTTTATTAAATTAAAAAAATTGATTATTAAAGGTGATGTATTATTTAAAGGACCAATGCATCGCTCAAAAACAGTTCGTAAAAATGTTATCAATAAGCTGTTTTCACATGATAAAGATAGTTATTATCAAACTGGGGATAATCGGGAAATGGCTCAGTATCTAGAAGATCCATTTACAGATTTTACATATACAAATAATGCTTATAATGAAGTGTTAGAATTGATACGTGAAGTATCACTTAATCAAAATATAAAAAAAATACCTAACTATGTTTCTATTTTAATTCTTTCTGGAGCTAAAGATCCTTTCGGTGATTTTGGGATTGGACCTAAATGGTTATATGATAATTTAAAGGCTCAAGGACAAAAAGATATAACTTTAAAACTTTATAATGATAGTCATAATGATTTATTACATGATAAACAACGTCTAGAAATATACCAGGATATTTTAGACTGGTTGAATAATCGGACCTTCATTTAGAACCCTTATAGTTGGTTGACAAATAACCACTATAAGGGTATTTTATATGTGCACGAAAAAAAGATATTAAACAGCTTATTGCCTTTATTTGACTTGACTGTGTTCAAGTCATTCATTGTTTATATCAAGAAAAAGGAGTAATTTATGGCAGCTAAAGATATGGAAAAATTAGTAAATCACGCAAAAACAATGGGATTTGTTTACCAAGGTTCACAAATCTATGATGGTCTTGCAAATACTTGGGATTATGGTCCTGTTGGTGTGGAAATGAAAAACAATATTAAACAATTATGGTGGAAACGTTTTATTCAACAATCACCATATAATGTTGGATTAGATTCTGCAATTTTTATGAACCCTAAAGTATGGGAAGCAAGTGGACATGTAAGCAGCTTTTCAGATCCTTTAATCGACTGTAAAGAATGTAAAACAAGACACCGTGCTGATAAATTAATTGAAGCTTATGATCCAAACGTTCATAGTGAAGGATGGACAAGTGAACAAACAGTTCAATATATTAAAGATCACAATATCGTTTGTCCTAATTGTGGTAAAAGTAATTTTACTGACGTTCGTCAATTTAAATTAATGTTTGAAACAAGAATGGGTGTTGTTGAAGATGATAAATCAGTAGTTTACTTAAGACCAGAAACTGCTCAAGGGATTTTTGTAAACTTCAAAAATATTCAAAGAACAACACGTAAAAAAGTTCCTTTTGGAATTGGACAAATTGGAAAAGCATTTAGAAATGAAATTACACCAGGTAACTTTATTTTTAGAACTCGTGAATTTGAACAAATGGAATTGGAATTTTTCTGTAAACCAGATACTGACTTAGAATGGTTTGAATATTGGAAAGAATATTGTCAAAAATTCTTATTTGATTTAGGATTAAAAGAAGAAAATTTACGTTTTAGAGATCATGAAAAGGAAGAATTATCTTTCTATTCAAAAGCAACTTGCGATGTTGAATATAATTTCCCATTTGGTTGGGGTGAATTATGGGGAATCGCTGATCGTACTGATTACGATTTAACACAACATCAAAATTATTCAAATAAATCAATGGAATATTTAGATCCAACAACAAATGAAAAATATGTTCCATATGTAATTGAACCTTCTGTTGGTGCTGATCGTTTATTCTTATCAGTACTTTGTGATAGTTATGAAGAAGAAGAGTTAGAAGGTGGCGATACAAGAACAGTAATGCATTTACATCCTTGTGTAGCACCATTTAAAGCAGCAATTTTACCACTGACTAAAAAACAAAGTGATAAAGCAACAGAAGTATATAATTTATTATCAAAATATTTTAATTGTGAATTTGATGTCGCTGGACAAATTGGAAAACGTTATCGTCGTCAAGACGCTATTGGTACACCTTATTGTATTACTGTTGATTTTGATTCAGTAAATGATAATACTGTAACAGTTCGTGATCGTGATACAATGGAACAAATTCGTTTACCAATTGATGAATTAGTTGATTATTTAAATAAAAAATTAATCTTTTAATAAGGAGCTGATTAGATGCCAAGACTATCACCGGAAAAGATCACGGAAATTAGACAAAGTGTTGATATAGTTGATGTGATTGGTACATATTTGCCACTGCAAAAAAAGGGGCGTAATTATCTTGCTTTATGTCCTTTTCATGATGATTCTAATCCTTCAATGTCAATTTCACCAGAACGTCAGATTTATAAGTGTTTTGTTTGTGATCATGCTGGTAATGTCTTTACTTTTTTAAAAGATTATCTAAAAATCCCCTATATTGAAGCTGTCAAGATGGTAGCTCAAATGGGTAATGTTGATATTAGTCAATATAACTTAGAAAATCGGGTTAAACATGTTGATGAAAAATTAGAACCATTATTTTTAATGCATGAAGAGGCCAATAAGATTTATCGTCACTATTTGACGACAAAACTTGCTTTAACAGCTAAAGAATATTTAGATAAACGACAAATGGATGATGAAATAATTGAAACATTTGAAATTGGCTATGCACCTTCTAACCAGATTTTATTAAAAGCTTTTGAAAAAATGAATTTTGATAAAGTAAAAATGTATGAATCTGGTTTGATCATCGAAGCTGGTAATGGCTATGATCGTTTTGTTGATCGAATCATGTTCCCGCTTCACGATGCCCTTGGAAGAGTCGTTGGTTTTAGTGGGCGAATTTATCAGCCTAGTCAAAATGAATCTAAATATATGAATTCCCCAGAATCAGCCATATTTATTAAAGGGAATACTTTATATAACTATCACCGAGTAGGTGAAGCAACCCGTCAGGCTGGATATGTAATTATTACTGAAGGGTTCATGGATGTTATTGCCTTTTATAAAGCTGGAATAAAAAATGTTTTAGCTATTATGGGGACTGCTTTAACTAATGGTCATATTCAGTTATTAAAACGATTGACACGAACTATCTATCTTTGTTTAGATGGCGATCGGGCTGGACGTAATGCAACAATAAAGAGTATGGAAATATTGTTACAAGCTGGTTTTAAAGTTAAGGTTATTGCTTTACCAGATGGTTTAGATCCTGATGAGTTTTTAAATCAGCAAGGACAAGCAGCACTTCAAGTATTAGTAAATAATCCGTTATCAGCTTTAGATTTTAAAATGGATTATTATTATGAAATGACTAATATGAATAATTATGAAAATCGTAAACAGTATTTAGAGATGATTGCTCGAGATATTAGCAATCTTGATGATATTGTTGATCAAGATTATTATGTCCAAAAACTAGAGAAAAAATCCGGATTTTCTAAAAATATTATTGAACAATTAATTTATAAAAATACGATGCAGATAGTTAACCAGGTTAAACAGGTTAATTATCCAGTTAAAAAGCAATCGACAAAATTGCTTGATAAATATACTCAAGCTCAACAAGATTTATTATATTATATGATGCTTGATAAAAATGTCGCATTAAAGTATGAAGCGAAGATTGGATTTATGATTGAAGATAATTATCGAATTATCGCTTCATACATTGTTGATTATTATCGCCAAAATCCAGTTTTAGAAATTGCAGATTTTATTGATAGTATTGAAGATGAGAATTTAGTCCAAAATATTATTGAAATTTCGCAATTAGAATTACCAGAATTGAAGGATTATCAGGCAATTGATGATTATATAAAAGTAATTAAAGAAAAAACTGTAATTATGCGTAAAAAGGAATTAACAGATGCTTTGGCTAATACGTTTGATCCTAAACAAAAAGCCCAGATTTTAAAAGAAATCATAGCATTGAAAGATAAGGAGTAATTGTATGAAGAAAAAAAGTGTAACTGCACTATCGTTTGATGATTTGAAAAATATTGTTTTAAATGATGCCAAAAAAGGGAATGGTATTTTGACACAAGATCAAATAGATAATTATTTATCTACTTATGATCTAAGTGATGAAATGGCTGAAGATTTACTAGAATTCATCGGTCAAAATGATATTGTTATTTCTGACGATGGATTAGATGATTTAGATGTTGAAGATGATGTTTTATTAGCTGGTGTTCCTGATGATTTAGGATTAGATGATGATTTAGGTCTTGATGATGACTTAGGATTGGATGATGATACACCTGATTTAGATTTTGCCGGTGATTTTGATATGATGACTGGTGATACAATTCATATGTATCAAGTTGCTGAATCTGATGCTGAAATGGATCAAAATCAATTAGGAAGCAATGTTAAAATCAACGATCCAGTTAAAATGTATTTAAAAGAAATTGGACGTGTTGAACTGTTAACGCATGATGAAGAAATCTCTTTAGCAAAAAGAATTTTAGAAGGTGACGAGGAAGCTAAAAAACAATTAGCAGCTGCCAATTTACGTTTAGTTGTTTCTATTGCTAAAAGATATGTGGGACGTGGAATGTTATTTTTGGATTTGATTCAAGAAGGAAATATGGGGCTTATTAAAGCTGTTGAAAAATTTGATTATACTAAAGGATTCAAATTTTCAACTTATGCAACATGGTGGATTCGTCAGGCAATTACTAGAGCAATTGCTGATCAAGCTAGAACAATTCGTATTCCTGTTCATATGGTAGAAACAATTAATAAATTAACTAGAATTCAAAGACAATTAATTCAAGAGTTAGGTCGTGAACCAACAGCAGAAGAAATTGCTGAAAGAGTTGATGGTATGTCACCAGAAAAAGTTCGTGAAATTCAAAAGATTTCTTTAGAACCAGTATCATTAGAAACACCTATTGGTGAAGAAGATGATTCACATTTAGGTGATTTCATTGAAGATGAAGGGGCAATGTCTCCTGATGATTATGCGGCTAACGAACTTTTAAAAGATGAATTAAATGAAGTTTTATTAGAGTTAACTGATCGTGAAGAAAAAGTTTTACGATTAAGATTTGGTCTTGATGATGGTCGTACTAGAACATTAGAAGAAGTTGGAAAAGAATTCAGTGTTACTAGAGAAAGAATTCGTCAAATTGAAGCTAAAGCTTTAAGAAAATTAAAACATCCATCACGTTCAAAACGATTAAAGGATTTCTTAGATCGCTAAAATGAAACTATCAAAAAGATTACAGCTAATTGCTGATGTAATTAGTGAATATAAACAAGGAAGCACTTTAGCAGATATTGGCAGTGATCATGGTTATTTGCCTTGTTATTTAGTAAAAAATCAAATAATTACATGTGCTTATGCTTGTGATGTGGCTAAAGGGCCATTAGAGTCAGCTAAAGAAACGATTAAAATGCATGGTTTAGAAGATCAGGTCTTTGCCCTGTTAGGAAATGGGTTAGATCCACTTATTAATCGCCAGGTTGATATGATAAGTATTAGTGGCATGGGTTCTTATTTGATTAGTGAAATCTTAGATGCTCATCGTGAGTATTTAAGAGGAGTTAAAGTAATGTTTTTACAAGCTAATGCTAATAATGATCACTTACGCAAGTATCTCTTTGCCAATGACTGGATCATTGTTGATGAAAGAATGGTTAAAGATGCTGGACATATATATGAAGTGATGGTTGTTACTAGTCGAAAAAATAAAGCAATTACTTATACGCGAAAAGATGAAGAATTTGGACCGATTTTGATTAATAATCAAGGCTCTTTATTTAAAGAAAAATGGGAAAAACAATATCGTGTTTATCAAAAAATTCAAACTACTTTACCACACGATCATCCCCGTTATCATGAAATTAATGATAAAATGAAAATGATAGAGGAGGTATTACATGAACGGAGCTAATATCATTGCCCATTTAGAAAAATATTTTCCTTTACATTTACAAATGTCTTGGGATAAATGTGGGGTTCAATGTGGTAATGTTGATAAAGAAATTAATAAAGTTATGGTAGCTTTAAATGCTGATATTATCAGTTTACAAAAAGCAATTGATAACGATTGTCAAATGTTAGTTACTCATCATCCATTCTGGTTAGAAGAAGTTAATAACTTAAATACTAATAATCATCATGGTAAGTTTATGGAATTAGCATTTAAAAATGATATCTTAGTTTATAGTTTACATACTTGTTTAGACCGTGGTCAAAATGGAATTTCAATGAATGACTGGTTAATTAATGCTTTGGATGTAACTGATGTTAAATGTTATGATGAACTTGAAGTTGGAAAAATGGCAACATTAAAACAACCATGTCTGACTAGTGAACTTGTTGATCGAGTTAAAAAAGTTTATAACGTGCCAGTACGTTTAGCGGGAAAAGAAAAGTTAATTAAAACAGTAGCTATTTGTGGTGGTAGTGGTAGTGATGATTTGCAACAATTAGTTAATCGTGTTGATGCCTATATTACTGGTGATAGTAAACATCGTCATGCCAAGTATGCTTTAGATCATGACATTGTATTAATTGATGTTCCTCATCATTTAGAAGTTATCATGGAAGATAAATTAGTTGAAATTTTAAACGAATTGGATATTGAAGCAATTAGTGCAAAAAGCCAGGATTATTTTAAATATTATTAAAACAGTGTTTAGTTAAATTCTAAACACTGTTTTTCATTAAATTAAATTATGGCGTTTCATGGCATTGTAGATACCATCATTAGTAATATCATCAGTTACTTCATCGGCAACCGCTTTTAAACCTTCTTTAGCGTTACCAACGGCAATACCAACATTTACATATTCAAGCATTTCTTTATCATTCATGCCATCACCAAAAGCATAAGTATTTTTACGATCAATTCCTAAATGATTAATTAAAGTTTCAATAGCATTAGCCTTATGAATATTAGGAACTGATAATTCACCACTGTCATCACCAAACATAGGTACTGTACAATGAATAACATTAAATTCATTTTTGAATTCATTAATAATATCATCAAAAGGAATATTTGGATTTTCTAAAAAACAAGCTTTATTAATATCATCACGGCGTAATTCTTCACCTTCAATCAAAGCATTAATAAAGTGATTTTCTTTACGTTGCCAGCGTTTTCTAGCTTCTAAATCATTTTCGATATCACCATAAATAATACGCTCCAATCTTTTTACAAGATTTTTACTAGCAAATAAACCACCATTACTTTCAACATAGTAATCAAAATTATTAGCTTCAAAATAATCAACCATATGATTTACAGCCTCTTTAGTAACTTTTTTGTGATAAAGCATGGTATCACCGATTTCAACATAACCGCCACCAGCACCAATAACACCATCAATACCACAATCAAGGATAAAATCGTAGATTTCAGCTTTACTTCTACCAGTACATAAATATACTAGATTTCCTTTAGCTCTAGTTAAAGCAATTGCTTTTTTAGTTGATTCAGGGACATATTCAACCCCATCAACTCCGGCAACTAAAGTACCGTCAACATCAAAAAATATAATCTTTTTTTCCATATTCTTTCTCCATTATTTATTATTAACATCCTGCATTATATCATCGTTGTAATTAGAACATTATTATTTTCAAATTATGAATTAAATTATTTTGCTCATATCAAGTTCTGGTTTTTGATAAGTATTATGATCTTGATAATCAAATTGGTTTAAATATTCAATCACCTGATTAGTTAAATATGTTGGTGTTGAAGCCCCAGAACTAACAGCAGCGATTTTTTTGTTTTTAAGCAATTCAATATCAATATCATGAACACTTTCAATCATATATGTCTCTTTTAAAGATTTTTCTTTAGCTATATTAGCTAATTTTTTAGTGTTATTGGAATGAGGATCACCAACAATAAAGACAATATCAACTTCTTGAGGAATTTTTGCAATAGCTTCCTGACGAATAGTTGTCGCTTGACAGGTTTCTTTAGCGATTGTTAAATTAGGAAGTTTTTCTTTGGCGTAATTACAAATTTGATAAACATCATATAATGACATTGTAGTCTGGTTAGTAATTACATAATTTTTATTAGGATCTAATTTATCAATATCGAGATTTTGTTCGATTAAATGAATATGTTTAGGATCAATACCTAATGAACCTTCAGATTCAGGATGACCATTTTTACCAATATATAATACTTCATAATCTTTAGCTAAATATTCTTTAATTAAATCATGAGTTTTGATTACATCAAGACATGTTGCATCAATAACTTCTAGTTTTTTTTCTTTAGCTTTTTTTATTACTTTTTCATCAACACCATGAGCAGTGATGATTATCGTACCATGATCAACCTGGTCTAGTAATTCTAATCGTGATGCTCCTTTTTTATCGAGGGTTTTAATACCAAGATTTTTAAGGGCATCAACAATATACTGGTTATGGACGATCATACCTAAAATATAAACATCTTTTTTATTTGCTTGTTGCTTAGCTATTTGAATAGCTCTAACAACGCCTTTACAATAGCCTCTTGGACTAATTGGATATACTTTCATTTAAGTCACCTCGAAATTTATTGTATCATATTTTCAAAGGTGACGTCATTATTGTCCTGGTTATTTTCGGTTTTTTGTTTTTCAATCGGAGTAATACTGTTTTCTACTTCATCAAAATCAATATCATTAATATGACTAACTGCATTTATGACTCTAAAAGCGTTTTTAGTATTATTGATGATGGGACGAATTTGATATATTAATGGAATAATCTGGTTGATAGTATAGATTGTTCTAGTGGCATAGTGAATGGTTTTTCTTAGGTTTTCTTTATTCCTCATTTTTTTGTTGATTGGAAATTGTGGATTCATAGGATACATTTGAGGGTTAAAGTTATTGTAGTAATAATTTTCATCATAAAATGGATTCATTTTATCCCTCCTTCTATAATAAGTTATGCATGAGAAAATCTTTTGTGATTGATTTTATTAATAAGTAATTATAGTTGCTTTTTTATTTTGTTATGATAAAATTAATTGACTTTAAGAAAAGGAGGAATGTTTAAAAATGTGTACATTTAATCAGTTTAAATTAGCGGACTTTTGTAATCAAGTAATTAATGAACTTGGGTTTAAAAAGCCGACAGCAATTCAAGAAAAAGTAATTCCTTTGATTAAAAAGAATAAAGATGTCATTGGTATTTCACAAACAGGTACTGGAAAAACTCATGCGTTTTTATTACCGATTATGGATAAAATAGATCCTGAAAAAGATATGGTGCAAGCTGTTATTACTGCACCTACTAGAGAACTTGCACAACAAATTTTTGATAATGCTAGATTATTTGAAAAATATAATCCTAAATTACGAGTATCTTTAATTATAGGTGGTAACGATCGTCAAAAGACTATTCAAAAATTAACCACGCAACCACATGTTGTAATTGGAACACCAGGAAGAATTAAAGATTTATCATTAGATGAACAAGCATTAAAAATAACTACAGCAGATATTATGGTTATTGATGAAGCTGATATGACGTTTGAATTTGGTTATTTAGAAGATATTGATGCTGTTGCTTCTAAAATGAAAGAAGATTTACAAATGCTGGTCTTTTCAGCTACTATTCCACAAATTATGCGTCCGTTTTTAAAGAAATATTTAAAAGCACCGGTATTAGTAGAAATAGAAAACCAGACTATTACTAATCAAAATGTTGAAAATATTTTATTAGCAACTAAACATCATGACCGCTATGATGTTTTAAAGAAAATTATATCATTAATTGATCCTTATATTTGTTTGATTTTTGCAAATACTCGTGAAGAAGTTGCTAGTATTGCTAAAAGATTACGCGAAGATGGTTTAAAAGTTGGTGAGATTCATGGGGATTTAGAACCACGTGAAAGAAGACAAATGATGCGTCGAATCAATAATAACGAATTCCAATATATCGTGGCAACTGATATTGCTGCTAGAGGAATCGATATTGATGGGGCCTCACATGTAATTAATTATCAGTTACCTAAAGAACCGGATTTCTATATTCATCGTAGTGGTCGCTGTGGACGTGGTAAATATACTGGTATTTGTTATAGTTTATATGATTCTACTGATGAAAATAATTTAAGGATCTTAGAGCGTCGTGGTATTGAATTTAAAAATATGGGGATCAAAAATAACAAGTTTGTTGACCTTGGTGAACGTTTAAAAAGAACTAAACGTGTTAAACAACAAACAGAATTAGAAAAAGAAGTTCAAAAAATTATTCGTCGTCCTCAAAAAGTTAAACCAGGATATAAGAAAAAAAGAAAAAGAGAAATTGAAAAACTAGTTCGTAAACAAAAACGAGCTAGAGCTGCTCAAATCGCTAAAAGAAAGGAAGAAGAAATTTAATGTTAATTGGTAGCCATGTATCAATGTCTGGTAAAGAAATGTTATTAGGCTCAGTTAAAGAGGCTTTATCATATGGTGCTAATACTTTTATGTTTTATACTGGAGCACCACAAAATACAGTTAGAAAACCGATTGAACAGCTAAAAATTGCTGAGGCTAAAGCATTGATGGAAGAAAATAATATTGATATTAATAATATTGTTGTTCATGCGCCATATATTATTAATTTAGCTAATACTATTAAACCTGAAACTTATGAATTAGCGGTAACCTTTTTAAAAAAAGAAATCGAACGCTGTAAAGTGATTGGAGCTAAAATTTTAGTTTTACATCCTGGTTCTCATGTTAAAGCGGGAGTAGAAGCTGGATTAAATCAAATTGTAAAAGGTCTAAATGAAGCTACTAAAGATTGTGGAGATGTTAAAATTGCTCTAGAAACAATGGCTGGTAAGGGTAGTGAATGTGGACGTACATTTGATGAATTAGAATATATTTTTAATCATGTAGAAGATAATTCATGTCTTGGTTTTTGCTTAGATACTTGTCATATTCATGATGCTGGATATGATTTAACAAAATTTGATGATATTTTAAGTGAATTGGATCAAAAAATAGGGTTAAATAGATTATTGGTTGTTCATGTAAATGATTCTAAAAATGAACGTGGGGCTCATAAAGATCGTCATGAAAATATTGGTTATGGTAAAATTGGTTTTGAAACTTTAAATAAAATTGTTCATCATCCTAAATTAAAAAGTGTTCCTAAGATTTTAGAAACACCATATAATAATAAAATTGCCCCATATAAAGAAGAAATAGAAATGTTTAAGACTCAAACATTTAATCCTAATTTAAAGTAAGCAGGACAGTTATCTAAAAAGTTTTTAATTTTAAGACAAGTCGCAGTACTTGTCTTTTCGCTTATATAATTATAAAGCACTTCATTATAATGACTATCAATTAAAGCATAACGGTTATTTTGAATTAAATTATAAATAATTAGTAGCTGATCTTCGTCAATATCAATATCCTGACTATAAACTAACTGTTTAAAATTTTTAAAATCTAATGCAAATAAATCACTATAACAATTATTCACCAATAGTTACCTCCTTTATATAATATATGCACCAAATAAAAAAGTAGTACTAAAAAGCACTACTTAATCATCAATAAAATTTCTTTTTTCAATTCTTCAACCATATCACTTTGTTTAACTTTACGAATAATTTCACCTTTTTTAATTAATAACCCTTCATTAACACCACCGGCAATACCAATATCAGCATGTTTAGCTTCACCAGGGCCATTTACAGCACAACCCATGATGGCTACTGTAATATCGGCATTGATAGTATTTAAAAAATCTTCAATTTCTTTAGCGACAGGAATTAAATCATATTGAATTCGGCCGCAAGTTGGACAAGATACTAAAGTAGGAACGTTTTTAATTAATCCTAATTCTTTTAAAAGTGTTTTTGCAACCTTGATTTCTTCAACTGGACTATCACTTAAAGAAACTCTGATTGTATTACCAATTCCTTGATATAACAATGTTCCAATTCCTAAACTTGACTTAATTGTACCACTTAACTTTGTTCCAGCTTCTGTAACTCCTAAATGTAGTGGGTAGTCAAATGTTTCGCTGGCAAGTTTATAGGCTTCGATAGTTAGTAAAGTACTTGATGATTTTAATGAAATGCAAATATCGTGGAAATCAAGACTTTCTAAAATTTCGACGTGTTTTTTAGCGCTTTCAATCATTCCTTCAGCGGTTGGTTTACCGTATTTGGTTAAGATGTCTTTTTCTAAAGAACCGCCATTTACTCCTATTCTAATGGGAATATGATGTTCTTTACATGCGGTAACTACTTGTTTTACTTTATCGATTGAACCAATGTTACCAGGATTGATTCTGATTTTATCGATACCTGATTCAATTGCTTGTAAGGCTAGACGATAATCAAAATGGATATCAGCAACTAGAGGGACATTAACTCTATTTTTAATATCTTTGATTGCCAGGGCATCACGTTGATCTAATACTGCTAGGCGGACTAATTGACAGCCAGCAGCTGTTAAATCCTGGATTTGTTTTACCGTTGCTTCTACATCGTGAGTTTTAGTATTGGTCATTGATTGAATGATGACATCATTATTACCACCGATTGTAAGATTACCAACTTTAATTGATCTTGTTTCTTCTCTTTTCATAATTCCTCCAATTTATATAAATCTAAATGATAATTTTTTACCGATTTAGCTTAATTTTTTTGATTTTGCTTAAATTTATTATATCATATCCTTTTAGGTTATAAAATATTTGTTTATTTAGTTAATTAAAGAAAAAAAGATAATGAAATTTTACAATAATTATGTTAAAATCTTTTCGTTTTATAAAAATTGAGTAAAAATATGGTTGAAAAGAGGTTCAAAATGGAAATTAATAAGGAAGAGAAAGTTACGTCTGTAAGTACAGAAAATATTTACAAACTAAATGGTCGAGTACCTTTAAAAAAGGCTATTCCTTTTGGGTTACAACACGTTCTAGCAATGTTTGTTGCTAATCTGGCACCAGTAATGATCGTTTGTGGTGCGGCCGTTGTAAGAGGAACTGGAGAGCATTTAACTTCAGCAGAGATTACTTCGCTATTACAATGTGCGATGTTTGCAGCCGGGATAGGAACTTGCATGCAATTATATCCAATTTGGAAAATTGGTTCTAAATTACCAATTGTTATGGGTGTTAGCTTTACGTTTTTAGGAAGTTTATTAGTAATTTGTACAAATCCACAACTTGGATATGAAGGTATGATTGGAGCTGTTATTTTAGGTGGTATCTTTGAAGGTTTAGTAGGACTTAGTGCTAAGTACTGGAAACGCTTTTTAACACCGGTAGTATCAGCCTGCGTAGTAATTGCTATTGGGCTTTCATTATTATCTGTTGGTATGGATTCATGGGGTGGTGGAACAAACGCTCAGGATTTTGGAGCCTGGTATCATTTATTTGTAGGGGCTTTTACTTTAATTGTCTGTCTTGTTTCACGTTATTTATTAAAAGGTGTTTATAAAAACTTAAATATTCTAGTTGGATTGATTTTTGGCTATTTATTATCAATTGTTTTTACAGTAGCTGATATTGCACCAATGGTTGATTTTTCAGGGGTTTCCAAAACAATTCAGGAAGTAGGGTATTTTAGTATTCCTAAACTAGTTTTCTTTACAAGTCATCAGCCGGTTTTTGATTTAGGAGCATTTTTTACGATTGCTATTGTCTTTTTAGTATCAGCAGCAGAAACAACAGGGGCAACTACTGCTGTTTGTAAAGGGGCTTTAGATCGTGACATAAAGATGGAAGAATTACAAGGTTCACTTGCTGTTGATGGTTTTTCAAGTGCAATTTCTGGATGCTTTGGATGTTTACCATTAACATCTTTCAGTCAAAATGTTGGTTTGGTTACAATGACTAGAGTAATTAATCGTTTTACAATTTTTGTAGGGGCGGTAATTTTAATTCTAGCTTCATTATTCCCACCACTAGGAGCTTTCTTTAATTCGTTACCACAAGCTGTTCTAGGCGGGTGTACAGTAATGATGTTTGGTTCAATTATGTATGAAGGAATTAAGATGCTTAAAGATAACGAATTTGATGATCGTACGATGATCATAGTATCTTTATCTTTTTGTATCGGAGTTGGATTAACTCAAACTTCAGGAAATTTCTTTGCTGCTTTCCCATCAGTTGTTGGTGATATCTTTAATGGTAATGCTGTAGCAGGGGTATTTGTTGTATCATTGCTTTTAAGCTTATTTTTACCAAAAGAGAAAAAAGAAAAGCAAGAAAATAAAAAAGCTTAAAAATGATATGATCCCACTAAAATAGATAGTATCTATGATGGTGGGATTTTTTGATAAAATAGTTTAAAAATAATAAAATTAATCCCCAATTAGTATGATCTAATTGGGGCATTTTCTAAGCTTTTTTTAATGTTTCAAATTGATTTAATAAACTTTCAAAATAAGCAAAAGCATCTTCATAGATTTGATCATCTAGAGGATCAACACCAGCTGTTTTTAATAAGTCAACTGGAGCTTTGCTGCCACCTGATCTTAAGAAATTTAGATAGTCATCAACTTGCTTTTGATCACCGTTTAAAATTCTTTTAACGATTGCTAGAGCAACAGTCATTCCTAATGTATATTTATAAACGTAATAATCATAGTAGAAATGAGGAACATAATAACAAGACCAGCCTGTTAATTCATCTAATGTAACATCAGGACCGTAATATTCTTGATTTAATTTAGCATATAAATCAGTAATTACTTTTGAAGATAATGGTTCATTATTTTCAGCCATAGTATGAAGTTTATATTCAAAATCAGCGAACATTGGCTGTCTAAAGATTAAACCAACACAGTTTTCTAATTGCTCATAGATAAAATAAGCTTTTTCATCATCGGTTTTGGCATTATTGATCATATAATTGATCAATAAAGTTTCATTTACTGTTGATGCTACTTCAGCAACAAAGATGCGATAATTAGCATTTACAAACTCTTGATTATGGTTTGATAAATAACTATGAGCACTATGACCTAATTCATGAATTAAAGTTGAAAGTGAATTATAATCACCGATAAAATTCATTAAAATAAAAGGATTAGAATCATAGCAGCCACTAGAGTAAGCACCTATTCTTTTACCAGTTGTTGGATAGAAATCAATCCAGCGTTCTTGACGGGCTTTATCGATTATTTCTAAGTATTCTTTACCAAATGGTTTTAAACATTCCTTGATGATCGTAAAGCATTGATCAATAGTATATTTTTTATTGATTGAAGAAACTAAAGGAATATTTAAATCATAATTGTATATTGTATCCATCTGTAAGATTTCTTTTTTTAGACGATTATAACGATGGAATAGATGACGATATTTTACATTAGCACTTTCAAGTACTTTAAAGAATAAATCACTTGGAACATCATCATCAAAAACACTAGCTTCCAATGAATTAGCGAATTTTCTTACATCAGCATAAAAAGCATCTTTTTTCATAACGCCTGAAAGAGTTTGGGCAAAAACGTTTTCAAAGCGGCGATATTCTTTAAAAAAATTTGTATAAGCCTGCTTACGAACTTCAGGATTTTTACTTTTTAAAAATTTATTTAAAGTAGCATTATTTAATGTTTTCTTTTTACCGTTTTCTTCAACATCTTCAAATTCTAATCTTAAAGCATCAAAGACCTGACTTGAAGTATCTGAAATGCTATCAACTTTAGCTAGTAGTTCTTCTTGTTCTTTTGGTAATATATGTTGTTTATATGAAAGTAAAGAATGAATCTTATAGCTGTATTTTTGTAACTTTGGATCTTTTATATAGGTTAAGACTTTTTCTTCGTTTTCAATAATTTCATTATCGACAAAAGAAATTTGTACTGAAGAGGCTTCTAAAATACCCATAATACTAGCCATCATGGTTTGATAAGTTTGATTGTTTGGTTCAACATCACAGTTTAAATGAGCAAAACAGTATAATTTATTGATAATGCGTTCGACTTGATCTTTTAAAGTCATAAAATTATAAAAACTATCAATACTATTAGTGATTTTATTTTTGAAACTAACAAGATCATTTATTAATGATTTAGCTTTTTCTAGATCTTGGTAAAAAGCTTGATCACTAGAATAGATGGTACTTAAATCCCAGGTATCTTTAATATCGATATCTTTTCGTTCCATTTAATTTTCTCCTTTTTTAATAAAATAAAAACCCTATCATTAGATAGAGTTTACCAGCTTAGCTAGTCTTGATTTTTGTCTTCTTGCATAATTCTTGTGATGAATTCCTTTAGATACAGAAGCATCTAATTTTGATGCAGCAACATTGTATGCAGCAACTGCACCTTCTTTATTTCCAGCTTCAACTTCTGCTAATACTTTTTTGATTGCAGTTTTTAAAGCTGATTTATATGAATGATTTTTTGCTCTTTTTAGATTATCGTTTTTATAACGTTTAATTTGTTGTTTCATATTTGCCATGATCTTTCACCTCGCTTTTTTTCTTGCCCATTCATTATATATAAATAATTGGATAAATGCAACTTTTTTTTGATTTTGAGCGATTAAAATTTAATGATTAGGCAATATTTAAAACAGGTGATATGATGAGTTTTCAAAATATGCGTAGTGATTTAGCCACAGAATCGTTAGAACAGTTAGAAATAGACAATCATTACCAGCGTGAGGAGTATGTAAATAATGGTGTTCGAATCGAAAAAATTAATATTTTAAAAGAACATCATAGTATTAATCAAGGAATTGGCACTTATATTGAAATAAGTTTTCCTGATTATAAACAACAAGGAGTAATTGTTGAAGAGTTAACTAAAAATTTAAAGCCACTGATTGATAAAATTGATTATCCTAAAATTTTAATGGTTGGATTAGGAAATCAGTTTTTAACCAACGATGCCATTGGACCGCGTACTTTAAGAGATTTAAGAATAACTCATTTTTTAGATGATGAAGAAAAATTAAGTAATCGTTTTTATGATATTTTAGGGATCGTACCAGGAGTTATGGTACAAACTGGTATGGAAAGTGCTGCAATCGTAAAAGCGTTAGTAGAAAAAGAAAATATCGATTTAGTAATCGTTGTAGATGCTTTATGTGCCCGTAATTATCATAAATTAGCTCATGTAATCCAAATTAATGATGTTGGGATCAATCCTGGTAGTGGAATTGGTAATTATCGACAGGCTATTAATGAAAAGACAATTGGCGCTAAAGTAATTGCTATTGGGGTACCAACAGTAATATATGCAAGCAGTCTTGTTAGTGATGTTTTAAATTATACACTGGATTATTTTGGTGATAGTTTAAATCCAGTTAATAAGTTGAAAGTAGGCAAAAGGGATAAATACCAGGGAGATTTATCACCTAAACAAAAGGAGATGATGCTAGGGCAGATTGGTAAGTTAAATGATAGTGAATTGGAATTGTTGTTTAGTGAGGTATTAGATCCAATTGATTGTAATTTTGTCTTAAGTGATAAACAGATTGATGAACAATGTGAGATCATGGCAAAAATAATTAGTAAAAGTATTAATAGTTTAAGGTACTAAATAGTTATATTCGTGCATACAATTAATTGTATGGCGGGTGATGGAAATGAGGCTAAAAAACAGTATCTTGATTGTTGGTAAACTGACATTGATAGCAGGATTAATTGTATATTTACCGACAAAAGTAACTAATTATAATGCTCAAGTAATTAATGCGATTGATTCTACTGATAGTCAAACAGTAGCCCTTAATACTGATAATAGTGATTTTGTGGCAACTAAGGATAAAAAAATTCATATTTATAATACTCATCAAAGCGAAGAATATGATGGTTATGATGTGGTTTTGGGAGCTGGCTATTTAAAAGAGTGTTTAAATGCAATGGGGTATCAATGCGATGTTGAAGCTAATGATTTTGAAAATTATAAGGCGGTTCATAATATTGCTTACAACAAGTCGTATACGGTATCTAAAATGTATTTAGAGGAGAGTTTGAAGCTAACGGGTGGTTATGATCTTGTAATTGATTTTCATCGTGATTCGATTTCTAAAGAGCTATCAACGATAACTCATGAAAATAAGAATTATGCCAAAATAATGTTTGTAGTAGGGAAAAGCAGTGGGAAGTTTGATGCTGTAAATCAATTGTCTCAAAGTTTATCAGATATTGCTAATGGCATGGTTCCTAAAATAAGTCGTGGTGTTTATGTTAAAAGTTCTCATTATAATCAAGGAACAACTGATAATATGGTATTAATTGAAGTAGGGGCTCAAAGTAATACAAAAGAAGAAGTACAAGCAACAGTTGATGTAATTGCAAGAACAATAGGAGAGTATTTAGGATGAAAAATTTTTTGATTGATTTATGTTTGGTGGGAATGTTGATTTTTATGATTAATGGTTTGTTTAATGATTATGGGATTCAAAAAGAAGTTTTTAACCAGAATCTTGAACAGTTTGAAGAGACGATTGAAAATAATCAAATAATCTCTAGTGATTATGGAGCTGTTAGTGATAATGAGGAAAATACATTATCGCTAGTAGTTAAAGAAATTAGTGATGGCTGTATTAAGGTAATTGAGACTTTTGTTTTAATTATTTCTAATATTATCAGTAGTTTGTTTTAAAATAAGTGCCTGCGGGCACTTTTATGTTTAAATAAAAATTAAAACAAGGTATAATTGAGGCAAATAGAAGAAAGTGATGGTGTTTAAATGGAAAAAACAAAAATAGTATTCATGGGAACGGCAAGCTTTTCTAAAGAAGTTTTAGTTAACTTATTAGAAAATGATTATAATATTATCGGTGTTGTAACTCAGCCTGATCGTTATGTTGGTAGAAAGAAAGTATTAACGATGCCTGAAGTTAAAGAAGTAGCTTTAGAGTATAATATTCCTGTTTTTCAACCAGCAAATATTAAAAATGATTATCAGTCAATTATTGATTTACAGCCTGATTTGATCATTACGGCAGCATATGGTCAATTAGTACCAGCAGCTCTTTTAGAGGCGCCAAAACTAGGTTGTATCAATGTTCATGCCTCTTTGTTACCTAAATATCGAGGTGGGGCACCGGTTCATTATGCAATCATTAATGGTGAAACAACAACTGGTGTTACTATTATGTATATGGTTAAAAAGATGGATGCCGGTAATATTATTAGTCAGCAGGAAATTGCTATTGGTGATAAAGAAACAACTGGCCAGTTATATGATCGTTTAAGTGTAGCAGGAGCAAAATTACTTTTAGAAACATTACCAGATATTATTGCAGGTACTAATCAATCAATTGTTCAGGATGAAAGTCTAGTAACTTATGCTCCAACGATTTCAAGGGAAGAAGAGAAACTGGATTTTAACTTAAGTGCAAAACAGGTTTATAATAAAGTTCGAGGATTAAATCCATGGCCAGGAGCTTTTACAACTTATCAAGGTAAAAACGTTAAAATCTGGGCCGGTGATATTCATGATTGTCCAAACGCTAAAAAACATCATGAACATCAAGAAAATGGAACGATCGTAAAAATCTTTAAAGATGCCATTGGTGTTAAAACTGGTGATGGAATATACTTAATTACTGAATTACAAATTGCTGGTAAAAAACGAATGTTAGTTAAAGATTATTTAAATGGAAATAATATATTTGCCGTTGATAGCAAATTTGAATAGAAGCGCTATTGCTTCTATTTTTTACTAAATAAGAAAATATAAATCATTTTATGAAAAAATAATGTCAAATCAAAAAAATTAGGTATAATATTGCCATATCATAATGGAGGGTACAAAATGGGTAAATATTTATTTTTTGATATTGATGGAACTTTGATGGGACCTAGTAAACAGGTTACGCCAAAGACTGCTAATGGAATTAAGCAGGCACGTGAAAATGGACATAAGTGCTTTTTATGTACGGGACGAGCACCGGTGTCAATTATGAAATCAATTAGAAAAATTGGTTTTGATGGGATTATTTCTTCTGCTGGTGGTTTTGTAAACATTGGTGGGAAATACATATTTGAAAATTTTATTAATCAATATGTTTTATCTGAAGTAATGCTGTTATTTACTAATAAGAAAATTTTATTTAGTTTAGAGACAAAAGATGCTTTGTATCAAACTCCTGGTGTTAAGGATTTTTTTGATAAAAAGAATAGTAAAATTATGGAAAACAACTTAGAATTGGCTCGTTTTTTAGAGGAAAGAAAAAACGAGGAAGTTCGTTTACCAATTAGTGAATTTGATATTTTAAAACATAAAGTTACTAAGGTTTGCTTTATTTCTGAAGATAAAATTGCATTTTATGATTGTGTAAAATATTTAAGTGAATTTTTTAATATTGTTATCTTTTCTAAAGAAAGTGATGATTTTATTAATGGTGAAATTATTTTAAAGAATTGTACTAAAGGTGATGCTATTAAAAAGGCAGTTGATTATTTGGGTGGTAAGATTGAAGACACAATTGCTTTTGGTGATAGTATGAATGATTATGAAATGATAAAAGATGCGGGATATGGTGTTGTTTCTTATTTGGCTCCGGAAAAATTAAAAGCTATTGCTGATGATACTTTTGATGATCCTGATAATGATGGTATTTATAAGAGCATGAAAAAATTAGAGTTGATTTAATATATAATTTGTGGGGAATTATATTGCATATAGGACAGGTTTTAAAGTGGATCAGAAGGACCAGACAGGTTTCTCAAGATGAAGTGGCTAAAGCGATCAATGTTAGTAGAAGCAGTATTTATCGCTTTGAAAATGATGGTGATTTTAGTATTCAAAATTATTTAAATTATTGTAAATATTTGCAGATTGAAGCTTATCTACCGTTATTGATTTGTTGTAATGGAAGCTGTAAAAAGATGTTTAACAGGTTACAAAAAACAAATTTAGATTTTGAAGCTTTTGAAATGCTAGTGGCTAGAATTATGATTGAAGGAACTGTCAAAGAAACAGAAATGATGATAAAAATGTTTGATATAAATTAAAAAACAGGTTTTGAAATGAAGTCGTTATTTTAGTGTTCAAATAACAACTTCATTTGTACCTGTTTTTTAGTTTATATAGCCTAATTCGTGCATTTTATTAATCAATTGATTAGCTAATAATTGATGATAATAATTATTACCGTTGATATCATCAATTAATAAACTTGAAGGAACACTATTGTTTGCAAGTGCCATTTGATCTTCACTAGTAGCAGTGATCTTAGCATCATTCAATCCATTAGTAAGTAAATAATTTTTAAAATCTAAGTAGTGTTCACCATATGTATTAGCTAATAAATTATTTGTAGCATCACGATTATCTATTGTTAGTGATACGACGATGTATTTATCGGTATTGAAACTATCGATTATTTGTTTTTGATAATTTACTAAGCTGCCTTGAATGCTTTCTTCATAGGAACCAGTAAAAAGAATTAAAATATTGTCATTAAGAATTTCTGGCTTTGTAATTTCTATTTTAGTTAATGTAGTAATCATTGATGAATCACCAGCTTCTAAACGCTTAAATAATAATTGATTAGAGTTACTGTCATAACTAATAGTTCCAGCGATATTGTTGATAATACATGATTCAATACCGGTTTGACTATTGATAAGAGCATCGATAACTTCACCATTTTCATTTAATAATGTAATACTAACGGCATTAGTATCGCTTGGAATAGTGAAGTTGTTTACATATACGTCTTGATTACCAAGTTTTATAGCTAAGGCTTGAGAATTAATATGATTATCACCGATTATTTCGATATCATTTTTAAGACTTTCTTTTAAATAACCAGGATAACTAGTAACATCATTAGTGCCAAGAGTTAGACTGTCACCGACACAATAAATCGTTGCTAAATCATTATTTGATGATACTTGTGTGGTTTGATTATTTGTATCGTTATATTTTTTTGCTAGCTGACTAGTCTGGTAACGATCATAAAATATCATCGCTAAAATTAAAATAATGCATATTGGAACAATAATTATAAAAAACTTATTATTATGCTTTTTCATCTTTAGTAATAGTGATAATAACCGTTTTTACTGTTATCTTGTTCGACTTGGGTTAATACTGTTCCAATAATATTGACATTGTTTTTCTTTAATATTTCAATTGATGCCTTAGCATCTTTACGATTTGTAATACTTGATGAGCAAACAAAGATAGTTCCATCAACAACATTACCAATTGGAATGGCATCACTAACTGACATGATTGGTGGACAATCAATAATAATAAAGTCATACAATTCTTTTAAATCATTAATAAAATCTTTAAAAACAGTACTACCGATTAATTCGGTAGGGTTAGGAACCTTAACACCAGAAGTTAAAACTGATAATTTTCCTACAAAAGAATCATCTTCATAAAATTGAAAATATTTAGAACTGATTTTTTTACTTTCATCATATTCCATTAGAGCATTAGTTAAACCACGTGAATTTGATAATTTAAGATAACGATGGATCGTTGATTTTCTTAAATCACAGTCAATCAATAAAACGTTATCATATTTAGTTGCATAAATCATAGCTAAATTAATTGAAGTAGTACTTTTTGATTCACCTGGAATTGATGAGGTCACATTTATCGCTTTTACATTTTGTCCGACCGTTGAATATTCAATTCCGGTTCTAATATGACGATATACTTCTTTAAAATCAATTTTACTATGTTTATTTTCTGGTTGTGTGATTAAAAAAGTTTGTTTTTCTACACTGTTTCTTTTATTTTTTAACATTTACTTTCTCCTTTTAAACCATGGTATTTTCGATACTTTACGAATTTTTATTAATTCTATAGGTTGACCGTTGATAATCGCTAAGGGATTATCATACATTAATTTAATAATATCTTCACTATTAAATTTTTTAGTTAAAACATCATATGTCTCTTTTAAATTAGGGCTTCGTAATCCACTGCTGCGATGTACATCATTAGCAATAACATGAACCATTCCTAATTCTAATAATCTAATAGCAAAATCATGGCTAGTACCTTGATTTAAGATGCTTGAACTATTGATTTGAATAATATAGCCACGATCAATCCATTCTTTAATGATATTTTCGTTTAAGTGATGATGAAAATATCTTTCAACATGAGCTATTACCAGCTTATTTTTCAAACTATATTCATAAAGACGTTCATCATAGTCTCCAGGTAATTTTTGAGTTACATTAAATTCTACAAGTAAATAAGGACCATTATTAATAGTCAAATAATGGTTGTTTTCTAGTAGTGTTAAATAATCGCTATTTAACATTACTTCACAACCTTCATATATTTCGATATCTAAACTTTTAGCTAATGTCTTTAATTTACCAATTTGCAGAATAATTTTATTAAATTCTTGGATGGTCGTTGTTCCTGGGGTGATGTGTGGTGTTGCAACAATTTTAGTAATATTTTGAGCTTTAGCAGCTTTTAAGGCCGCTAAGGCTTCATCAAGATCTTGAATGCCATCATCAACATGCCAGGTATAGTGACTATGGATATCAATAAATTCCATTGTTACTGTTCAAAATAAGGAATTGTTCCTAATAATGGTACTCCAAGAATTTGTTCAGCTTGTTCACCGCTTTTGATTTTTGTATCTAATAAATATGTCAACAAAATGTATGCTAAAGAAATCACGATCCCAATAATGCCACCAATTAAAATATTTTTAGTCATGCTTGGTGAAACTGGGTTAGCGTTTATTTCTGGCTGATCGACAATTGTCAAGTTAGTAACATTAAGTTTTTCTTGAACTAATGTTGTAAATACTGTGATTGTTTCTTCGACGATATTTTTAGATAGTTCTGGATTAGTTGTTGTTGCACTAATTTCAATAATTTGTGTTTCAGCAGTATTGGTAACAGTTAAAGCTTTATTAACTTCATCACCAGTAATATTTAGATTACTAGCAACTTGATTTTGGATTGCATTTCCTTGTAATAATTCAATATAGTTATTTACCATCATGTTATTAGCGCTTAATTGTGATGAGTCGATTGAACCATCAACTACTTCTGCTTTTAATAAAATACTTCCTTGAGAAGCATATTTTTTATCAATAAAAAAGGTAGTTAAAGATACAGCAATGACTATCCCGACTAACGCTAGAATTATGATTAATTTGATATTTTTTTTGAATAATTTAAATAATTCTGATAAGTCAATTTCAACTTCATCATTTAATTCTGTTTTTTCCATATTTCCTCCCAACAATATACTTTTATTTTATATATTATTAACATAAATAAAATAACTATTCGCATAGTATTATCCTTTATAAGTTAAAAAAAAGCAATAATTTATTAGGAAAAATCTTAAAAAAATCATATTTAAATAACAAAAAAATTAGAAAATAATTAAAATGGTTATATTAGGTACAATTATTTGTTATTATTGTTTAATATCTAAATGTAATAAATGTTAAACTTTTTGTTATTTATTGTAAAAATAATTTATAAAGTGTATAAAGTATTTGAAATTACTTGACTTTTTAATCATTATTTAAAATAATATATTTTGTATATGATATTGACCAGAAATGTAAATTTATGAAATAAAATTGTGATTTATTTTTTTAGCATTTTAGGGGGAGGAAGAGATATGGGAGAAAAGACCAAATTAAATGCTCGAAGATTTCTGTTAGTAGGTTTAGATATCATTAGTATTTTAATTGCAGCATATGGATCACTATTTTTAAGATTTAATGGACCGATTGATCCAATGTTTTTATCAAGACTTAACAATATAATCATTTTGCTAGTTTTAATTGATATTTCAATTTTTGTTTGTTTTCGTTTATATCATAGTTTGTGGCAGTTTGCTTCAATTACAGAATTAAAAAATATTATTATTGCCGCATTTACAAATTGCATAATAAATACAGTCGTTTGTGAATTGACTGGGAATGGGCAACCTAAAAGCTGTTATATAATCTTTTTTTTAATGTTAGTATTGATGGTCGGTGGAACTCGCTTTTTATATCGTTTTATAAGAATGTATAAACAACATGTAATAGCCGAAAAAGAAAGACGACCACTAGAAAAAGTTTTAATCGTTGGAGCTGGAGTAGCAGGTGAAAAAGTATTAAGAGAAATCAATAACTCTAATCATATCTATAAAGAAGTTGTCTGCTTTATCGATGATGAACCTAGCAAATGGAAAAGACAGATCCATGGTGTTGATATCTATGGCGGTCGTAACAAGATCATTGAAGCTGTTGAAAAATACGGTGTCAGTGAGATCCTCGTTGCGATGCCTTCAATCAGTAAAAAGGAATTAGCTAATATTTTAAATATCTGTAAGGAAACCAGATGCCAGATCAAAAGACTTCCTGGTATCTATCAGTTTATCAATGATGATATCCATATCAGTGATTTTAAGGATGTTGAAGTTCAGGATTTACTTGGCAGAGAACCGATTAAAGTCAATCTTGATGACATCATGGGTTATGTAACCGGTAAGGTAGTAATGGTTACTGGTGGCGGTGGTTCAATTGGAAGTGAATTATGCCGTCAGATTGCTGCCAATAAGCCAGAGACTTTGATAATCGTTGATATCTATGAAAACAATGCCTATGATATTCAGCTGGAATTAAGACGTAAATATCCTGATTTGCATCTGGAAACGATGATAGCATCAGTTAGAAATTCAGTAAAAGTGGATAAGCTGTTTGAAACATATCACCCAGATATTGTTTACCATGCAGCAGCACATAAACATGTACCATTAATGGAAGACAGTCCTAATGAAGCAGTAAAGAACAATGTTTTTGGAACACTGAATGTAGTAAAAGCAGCTGATAAATATAAAACAAAGAAATTTATTTTAATATCAACAGATAAAGCAGTAAATCCAACGAACATCATGGGAGCAACGAAACGGTTATGTGAAATGATCGTACAGACATATAATAAAAAATCAAAAACGGAATATGTAGCAGTAAGATTTGGAAATGTCTTAGGATCAAATGGATCAGTAATTCCGTTATTTAAAAAACAGATCAAAGAAGGAGGACCGGTAACGGTAACGCATCCAGATATCATCAGATACTTTATGACGATACCCGAAGCAGTAAGTCTGGTACTGCAGGCCGGAGCGTATGCCAAAGGTGGCGAGAT
>NZ_NFLA01000031.1:0-35475 GCF_002160675.1 Erysipelatoclostridium sp. An15 | reverse complement strand
AGTGAAAATATAACTACAATTAAAAATCTAAAATAATTAGATATTATAAAATCATAATTACTAACATCGTAAATATCACGTCTTATGAATAAATCTGTAAATTGTTCTAATATCGTGGTTACTACAGTACTCACTATAGTAACTTTTATTGTTTTTATTCTTTTATTTCTAAATAATATCAATTGTTCGTTTTATAAAAAATAAAAATGAAAAAGATAAATATTATTTAGAAAGTATAGTTAAAGATGAAACATTAAAATTACAAGAAGACTACTATCAAAAATTAATAGATAACTATGCCAGTTTAAGAAATTTTAAACATGATATCAAAGCACATTATCATGTACTTTATAAATTAATAGAAAATGATAAACATGATGATGCTAAAGAGTACTTAGAAAATATTTTTGAAAAGATTAGTTCGGTTGATGTATACAGCACTAATAATCTTTATATTTCAAGTATATTAAATTCTTTTGATCAGACTTTTAAAGATAATCAGATAAATTTTGATTTTTCATATAATGTAAATAGTGTTATAAATATGGATAACATGGATATTTGTTCATTATTTTATAATTTAGTTATTAATGCAACAGAAGCCAACTTAAAACTTTCCGATAATCGATATATCATCTTAAATGTAGTTAACATTAAAAATAATCTTCTAATAAAAATATCAAATCCGATCAATGACATCAAAGAAATTGAATATATTCAAGAAAGAAAAAGTTCCAAAATTGATGCAGAAAACCATGGTATTGGTTTACAAAAAATAGATGAAATTGTAGCTAAATATAATGGTAAAAATGAATATAGAATAGAAGATAATTGTTTAATAAATCAAATTGTCTTATTAAATGTGCTTGAGTTTTAAGATAAATACAATTTAAATATAATAAATACACTAATCAAAAAAACATTGATTTAATCATTATTATTTTCTCATAAAAGGAGGAAATAGTGATGTCAGTATATAGCATTTATGACTGGTTTTTGAAATTTTTCTTTGGAAAATAGCAAATAAGTACAATAAAAAAATCAGAGTATAAATTATTAGATTAGTTCTATAATTTATACTCTTTTTTATTAATTATTCTTTTCTACACCAAAGACAATATTAGCGCTTTTACGAGCTTGAGTAAGTACATCCATTACAATATGTGAGTGTTCTAACATTTTATTACAAGCCTTGAAATTAAGATTATCAATATAAGTTGTAAATGCTTTGAACTCGCTATATAAACGATGATAATTACCAGTATCAATCCGTTCGCTATTTTCAGTGTTTTTTAAAATTTGCACATCACTTAGTACACTTACAGGACCATCAATTTTTATACATCCCTTGTCACCTTGAATAGTTGTTGAAATAGGAGCACTACAATCTTTGGCAGCAATGCATACTGCTTCAAAATTTGGATAGTTTAAACATAAAACACCAGAAGTATCAATGTCGTGTTCAATATTAGCATAATAATGAACGTGTTCTGGTTTACCAAATAATCCAACTACAAAATGAATATTATAAACATTTAAATCCATTAAAGCTCCGCCTGATTTGTTGACATCAAATGCTGGTAAAATTATTCCTTTTTTAAAGTCATCATAACGTGAAGAATATTGAGAAAAGTTACATGAAACAATACTTATTTTACCAATTGATGGTAATTGTTTTTTTATTTTTTTGTATGCAGGTAAGTATTGATTAGTAATTGCTTCAAATAGTAAACAGTTATTTTGTTTTGATAGTGTTATTAGTTCTTTTAGTTCATCTAAATTAGATGTAAATGGTTTTTCACAAATAACATGTTTTTTATGATCTAGTGCTTTTTTTGTAAATTCAAAATGAAGATGATTAGGTACTGCAATATATACGGTATCAATATTATCATCATTTAATAATTCATCATAATCATAATATGTTTTGTTGATATTATATTTATTAGCTAAGAAATTTATTTTTTCTATAGATTCTTTTCGACCTAAAATGGCTTCTAATTTCATATCATCAATTAAATCTGCGATAGTGAGAAAATCTTGAACGATCATGCCACTTCCAATAATTCCTAAATTCATATTACCCTCCTTCAATAGTTAATTTATATAATTATTATAACATTGATTGGGTATATTAATTAATAATAATTTATGATAAAATACAAAGGATAAAGGAAGGTGATAATGTGAATGATGATATTATTGTAGCAATTGCAACTAGTAGATTGGAAGCTGCTATTTCAATAATTAGAGTAAGTGGACCTGATTGTATTGCTTTTGTACAAAAGTTTTTCACAGGAAAAATTTTAGAAAAACCAAGTCATACAATTAATTATGGTTTTATTATAGATGAAGGAAAGAAAATAGATGAGGTTTTGGTTAATATCTATCGTGGTAAAAGAACTTTCACTGGTGAAGAAATGGTAGAGATTAACTGTCATGGTGGTGTTTATATTACTTCTAAGGTATTAGAAGTATGTATAAAAAATGGTGCTAGAATGGCAGAACGTGGTGAATTTAGTAAACGTGCTTTTTTAAATGGGCGCATTGATTTATCACAAGCTGAAGCTATTAGTGACATTATTACAGCTAAAAATAGTTATGCTACTGATTTAGCGTTAAAGGGAATCACTGGAAATATTAGTAATTTTATTGAAACATTAAAAGAGGATTTGATTCAAATAATTACGCAAATTGAAGTAAATATTGATTATCCTGAATATGATGATGTTGAAGAATTGACGGCTTCTTCTTTATTACCTAGAAGTAGTGATTTATTAGCTAAAATGAATGAAATCTTAGAAAATTCAAAGAATATTAAGTTAATTAAAGAAGGAATTAAGACTGTTATTATTGGTCGACCTAATGTTGGAAAAAGTAGTTTATTAAATGCTTTATTGGATGAAGATAAAGCAATTGTTACTGATATTGCTGGAACGACAAGAGATATCGTTGAAGGAAGTATTAGTATAGATGGTATTGTTTTGAATATGATTGATACTGCTGGTATTAGAGAAACTGATGATATTATTGAAAGCATTGGGGTTGAAAAATCAAAGGAATTAGTTCATCAGGCTGATTTGGTTTTATTAGTAATTGATGGTAGTCAGGAATTAAGCGATGAAGATAAACAGTTATTAGAGCTTACAAAAGATGCTACAAGGATTATTGTAATCAATAAAATTGATCAAGGTATCAAAGTTGATCTACAAGGAGTAAAAATAAGTGCTAAAGATAATCAAATTGGTGATTTAGTAGCTGAAATTAAAACAATGTTTGAACTAGGTAAGATTATTGATAATAATAATTACATTTTAACTAATGCTAGACAAACGATGTTATTGCAACGTGCTAGTCAGTCATTAAATCAAGCAGTTGATGCAATGAAATTAAGTGTACCAACAGATTTAATAGTTACTGATTTGTATGAATGTTGGAATAATTTAAAAGAAATATTGGGAGAGAAAGCAAAAGAAGATTTATTAGATGAATTATTTAAACGCTTTTGTATAGGTAAGTAGAATGGATAAAAATAAGATTTTAGAGTTTAAATTTTTAAATATAGCAAAATATTCGGGAATAGTAGCAGCAATTTCATTTGTATTATTTTTGATTATTAATGCTTTTAATACAGGGAGTAATGTTCTTTTTATAATTAGCTATGTTTTATTAATGGTTGCAATTGTTGGTGCTATTCAAGGAATATGTTTGTTTGTAATTGGTAATTATTTTGGAAAAAAGTAAGTGGGTGAATAGATGGCAGGTTTAGATGAAATATATCAAAGGATTGATTCATTATTTGAACATGGTCTTATAAACAGTTTGATAAGCATTGTTATTGTTATAATTATTGCTTTAATATTAAATAAATTAATTAATAAGATTATAAAGAAAAAAATAGATGATCCAATTAAAATCGTATTTCCAATGCGAATCAAGAAAATTGTTTTAATTTCTTTAGTATTGATTGTTATTTTAAGTGAATTAAGTGCAATGCAATCAATCATGAAAGCATTGTTAGCTAGTGGGGGAATTATCGCAGTTGTTATTGGGCTTGCCTCACAAGAAGCAGCAAGTAATATAATTAATGGTTTTATGATTTTAACTTATAAACCATATAAGATTGGTGATTTTGTTAATGTTCGTGAATATACTGTAACAGGAACAGTTATTGATATTTCAATGCGTCATAGTATTGTGGAAACATTAGAAAAAACACAGGTTATTATTCCTAATTCTATTATGAATAAAGCAATTATTGAAAATGTATCTAATGTAAAGACACAAAAAGCTAATTATTTATTAATTGAAATATCTTATGAAAGTGATTTACAAAAAGCTATTGCCATAATTCAAGAAGAAGGTGATAAACACCCATTATGTGTTGATGGTCGTAATGAATTACAAAAAGAACAAAATGAACCAATTGTTAAAGTACATTGTATTAATTTTAATGAAAGTGGGATTCAATTAAGAGCAACATTATTATCTAAAGATAATTCAGATGGATTCCAATTAATGTCTGATTTACGTTTAAGAATCAAAGAACGTTTTGATAAAGAAGGTATTGATATTCCATATCCACATCGTGTTGTAATTAATGAAACAAAAGAAAGTAAGGAATAAAAAAGAACCAGAGCTAATCTTCTAAATTAGCTTCTGGTTCTTCTTTTATAGTCAATTTAATTTTTGTTACTCGATTAGCCTTGATACCAGTGATTTTAAAAATAAGGTTATTGATTGTAACACTTCGCTCTTGATTATCTTCAGGTATTTCTCCTAATAACTCAAGAATAAAACCACTTACTGTATCATGATTAATATCATCTATATTTAAATTTAGATCTAATTCATCAATCAAATCATCAATTATATAATTACCATCAACTATGTAATTGTGATCATCGATTTTTTGTAATTTTGGTTCATCATCAGGATCATATTCATCCTCAATTTCACCAACAATTTCTTCAATTAAATCTTCAACTGTTACAATTCCTGAAAAACCACCATATTCATCAACTAAAATAGCAATATGTTGATGATCTTCCTGTAGTTCTTTTAATAAATCATCAGTATTTTTTGATTCTAAAACAAAATATGGTTTTCTTAAAAGCTTACTAATATCTACATTATCAAATCCAACTTTGCGAGCTTCAATAACAAAATCTTTCATATTCAAAATACCAATAATGTTATCGATTGACTTTTCATATATTGGAATTCGAGTATATCGCATTGTCATCATCTGTTCAATATTTTTACTTAAAGGATCTTCAATATCAATACAGTAAACCTCTGTTCTTGGGGTCATGATATTTAATGCTAAACTTTCATCAAATTCAAAAATATTAGAAATCATATCACTTTCATTTTCATCAAAGACACCACTTTCTTGACCACTTTTTACCAAAGAACGAAATTCTTCACGAGATATGGTATCTTCAGCATTTTCATCCTTCATACCAAAAATCATCAAGACAAATTTTGTTGACCAAGATAAGATCTTAATAAATGGTGCTGCTATTTTACTAATAATTAAAACTGGTTTAGCACAAAACATTGAAAACCATTCTGCTTTTTGCAAAGCGATTCTTTTAGGTACCAACTCACCAAAAATCAATGTAATAAATGAAATTAAAATGGTAATTAATACAACAGCAATCGTATCAGCATAAGGAACAGATAAACTTTTTAAAAAGCTTGCAAAGGTAACTGAAATTCCTGTTGCAGCACTAGCAGAGTTAAAAAATCCAGCTAATGTAATAGCTACTTGAATAGTAGATAAAAAGTTAGTTGGTTCCTCTAATAACTTTTCAACTAATTTGGCTTTTTTATTTCCAGCTTCACTTAAATTTTTTATTTTAGTTTTGTTGACAGAAACAATTGCCATCTCACTTGCTGCAAAATATGCATTAACTAACGTTAAAATAACAATTAAAACAATTTGAAATGAAATCGACTCGGGGCCTGAATCCATAAAATAATACACTCCTTTTTTATATAATTATATAATCTATATTCTATCAAAGTTAAAAACAAAAGT
Source organism: Erysipelatoclostridium sp. An15 (assembly GCF_002160675.1). Taxonomy (NCBI): domain Bacteria; kingdom Bacillati; phylum Bacillota; class Erysipelotrichia; order Erysipelotrichales; family Coprobacillaceae; genus Thomasclavelia; species Erysipelatoclostridium sp. An15. The sequence continues at coordinate 29,429 of NZ_NFLA01000031.1, read as the reverse complement.
AAATATCAATGAAAAGTGAAGAATGTTAAGATTTGATTAAAAAAGTGTATTAAATGAATTAAATCTTTAAAATTAGTCAAATTTTCAAGATTTAATCGCAATACACTTTTAATCACTACATTTATTTTTAAAAATAATTCCACCAATAACAAACATAAAAGCAATAACGATTACACCATATTTTGAACTATCAGTCAATTGAGTAACAATTCCCATTAGTAAAGTTCCCATAAAAGAAGCTCCTTTACCAAATATGTCAAATACTCCGAAATATTCACTAGCCTGATTAGTAGGAATTATCTGAGTAAAATATGATCTAGATAATGCTTGAATTGCTCCTTGGAATACAGCTACAAAAACAGCTAAAACCCAGAATTTCCAAGCTGTATCTAACCATAAAGCAAATACAGCGATAAAGAAATAACCAGTAATACAAGTTAAAATTAAAGATTTAACTGAATATTTTTTAGCTAGCTTACCAAATATCAAAGAAAATGGGAAAGCTACTACTTGAGTCATTAATAAAGCTAATAATAAACTGCTATCGTTAATTCCAACATCTTTACCATATGAAGTTGCCATTTCAATAATCGTATAAACACCATCAATATAAAAGAAAAAAGCAATTAAGAAAAATAAAACTTTTTTATCATTTTTAATATTCGTCAAAACCCTTTTAAGATTACCTAATACAGGTTCTTTTTTAGTCGAATAATTTACTTGGCGATAATTTTTTAATAAAGGAATTGTTGCTAAAAGCCACCATAAAGCATTAATAATAAATGCAATTGCAGTAGCTTGTACAGTTGTTAATCCAATTGAATTAGCTCCTAAAATTAATAATAAACTAATAGTAAAAGGAATACAGCTGCCAATATATCCCCAGGCATAACCATGTGAAGAAACTTCATCAACTCGATTACTAGTTGTAATATCAACTAGCATTGAATCATAAAATACTAAGCTAGTAGATAATCCAGTTTTAGCGATAATAAAGAGTACTAGAAAAGCAATCCAGCTAAGAGGAACAGCCATAGCAACTAAACATAAAACCCCCATTAGCATAAAAAAGGTAAATATTGGTTTACGAAGATTTTTTTGATCGCCAATACTACCAAGCGTTGGACCAGCTAAAGCTACTATTAGTGTTGAAATAGAAATCGCATAGCTGTAGTATGCTGTTGAATCACTTAAAGAAATCCCAGCACTAGAAGCCAGGTTTTTAAAATAAATAGGAATAATAGTGGAAACTAAAAGGACAAAAGCCGAATTTCCAACGTCATATAAAATCCAGTATTTTTCTAATTTAGTTAGTTTATTCATAATTAAAATCGAATCGGTTAGATATTCTAGTATTATTTAAGTAACTTTCATAATAACCAATTATCTCCTTTGTTGCAGTATTAATTGACTGATTAAATATATTAACCAGGATGTCAATATCGTCTTTAATTAAAGGTTCAGGTTTTGCTTGCATTACCATTCCTAAATAACTCTTAGCATTAACTAATTTCATTCCTGTTAAGATTATGGTTCTTTTAATATTGCTTTGACAAGCAAATAATTGATTAAATCGTCGAAATGATTTTAGAGAAGTTAAAATTGTATCAGGTTTCAATTTAAAAAATGGAGCAATTATAGTAGCTGTATCTTTATTAGCGATAAGATGTTTAGCACTACAATAATTGAACTTATCATTATTAATAATCATAAAACGCTGATCTAAATCCCGTTCAATGGCATAATGAGAAATTTCTTTATTCTCCATGACAGTATCAATAAAACCATGACATTCACTATCAAGAATAAAATGATTAATGAAACCGAAGATATAAGCTAAAGCGGCTTCACTATTAGTTTCTTTAAGCTGTTCTTTAGCTTTTTCAAAAAAATCGCGAGCAATTTCTTGATGAAGACGATTTCCCAATTCATTTACATAATTATTTTTTAAAGGATGATAAAAAAACAAAATATCGGGACCTTGAAGACCAATATTGTAATAATTTCGATTGTTGTTGATGATTTCAACAATTTTAGGATGATCAATCCTGCTTAAAACTTGATTTCCAAAGTGTTGATGTGTATAACTTGCGGGCATATAAAACCTCCTGTCTAAACCATTATAAATAGTTTAAATTATTTTGTCATGTTTAATAGTTTAAGTTTAAGTTAATTTTTAACTACAACCGATAGTAAGTATTATAGCAGTTTTAGTTAAAAATTGCATTTTAATAAATAAAAAAGACGATGAACTCGTCTATTTAAAATTGCGGTTAAATCGATTACTTAAAGAATGTTCGTTTTTTAAAGCAGCAATAAAATCATTAATATAAACAACACACTCATCAATACTTTGGTTAAATAACTTTTCTAACGCAATAATATCTAAAGCAATTTTTTGATTTGGTTGATAATTAACAACAAAGCCTTGAAACCTTTTAAAAGTAAAGGTTATTTTTAATACCAAATAAATCAAGCCTCTTTTATACAATTGCGGAGCCACCAATAAACGATCATAAAATTTCATTCCTTTTAAACTCTTATAAATATCTTTAATGCTCGCTTGAGGATAAAAGATAGCAATATTACTAACAATATCATCATTAATATGAATATGATTAGTTAAATGAGTTTTTAAAGGATTCAAACTATCTTTGACCATAAAATAACGATCTAACTCAGTTTCTATTTCAAAATGAGTAGTTTTAGTCTTATCCATTATTTCATTTACTAAAGGATGACAATTACTATCTAAAATAAAGTGACAAACAAAACCACAAAGATACGCAAACTGAGCCTGACTTTTAGTATGTTGTAATGTTGTTATTGCTGGAAGTAAAAACTCACAAGCTTTTTGTTGATGAATAGCACTGCCTAAGCGATTGATTTTGCTATGTAAATAGGGCCGATTATAAAATAAAATATCCGGACCATGAAGACCAATATTATAAAAATCAATATTATCATTAATAATTTTTTTTAGCTGGTCATCAAGCTGTTTTAAAACGATTTTACCTAAACGATAATGACTATATGAAGCAGGCATTATTTTAATGTATCATATTCACTAGCTTTAAAACCAACTAAAACGCGATCTTCAGTTTCAACGATTGGTCTTTTAACAAGCATACCATCACTAGCTAGAAGTTCTAATTGTTCATCTTCACCCATTGTTGGTAATTTATCTTTTAAATTTAATTCACGATATTTTAATCCAGAAGTATTAAAGAATTTTTTAAGTGGCAAATTACTTTTTTTATATAAAGCATGTAGTTCTTCTTTGTTTAATTTTTCTTCAACAATATGACGATCCTGGTGCTCTAAACCAAGTTGATCTAAGTATTTTTTAGCTTTTTTACATGTACTGCATTTTGGATATTCAATAAAATTCAACATTTTTCTCACCTCGATTAATAGTTTACCTCATTTGACAATATAATAACAATATTATGCTTAATTATTTATAAAGGAAATAACACTTCCTAACAGATAGGAATTTTCCTATCTATTAGGAAGTTTAATTATAGATATAAATCCTAAAAATGTGTTAGTATGATAGCGGAGTTGATGTCATGCTTAATAAACGTCAAAATCAAATTATTGACATATTAAATAATGATAATAATTGGATTACAGGGAAAGAACTTGCCAAATTATTAAATGTCTCTGATCGTACTATTAGATCAGATATCGATGTTATTAATAAGTTTTATGATTGTTTATTGATTAAATCAAATAAAAGATTAGGTTATCAAATTGATGAAGCTTTGCTTTTTAAACAAGATATTGAAACTAAGGAACTTATTCCTCAAAACTCACATGAACGTTGTGTTTATATCATTCGAGAGTTGTTATTTAAAAGCAAAGAAATTAATTTAATAGCTTTACAAGACCAGGTTTTTGTTAGTGGTTATTCAATTGATAATGATATTAAAAAGATTCGTAAGATGATAAGTGAATATCCTAGCTTAAAATTGATTAGATCAAAGAATTATATTAGCTTACGGGGAAATGAAGCAGATAAAAGAAAATTATATAAACAATTATTAACTGAGGAAACTCATGGTAATTTCTTGAATTTAAATTCAATTGCTGATTTATGGTTAAATTTTGATTTATTAGAAATTAAAGATATCCTTGAGGATGTTTGTGAATTGTATAATTATCAAATTCGTGAAATTGATTTTCCAATGATTATGATTCATGCTGGTGTTGCAATTGAAAGAATTATTAATCGTAATTATATTAATAGTAAAACTGCTAAACATCATTTAAATAATAATATTGAATATCAAATTTCATATGAGTTTTTTCATCGGGTTAGTAAAACAATTGATATTGAGTTAGTAGAAGATGAAGTTGTTTTATTTGCTCAATTATTAATTGGTAGTTATCAAAAAGATGATGAAGATGAAAATTTAGATAAGTTATTAAATCAAATTGTTGATGCTGTAATTAAAGAAGTAAAAGATTATTTTGATATTAATTTTTCTAAAGATAAGGATTTTAAGTTAGGCTTAAAAATGCATTTACAACTATTATTAGAAAGACAGCAAAACAATGTTACGATTACTAATATTTATCTTCAAGAGATAAAAAGAAAATACCCATTGGTTTTTGAAATGGCAATTAGAGCTGGTGAAGTAATTGCTGATATTTGCAAGATAAATGTTAAAGAAAATGAATTATCATTTTTAGCTTTACATTTAGGAGCTGCTTATGATCGTGTAAATTCGATTAAACGTTATCGAGCGGTTATAATTATCCCGCACAATCAAATGTTATCAAATATGTGTATTGATAAATTAAAACTTAGATTTGAAGAACGAATGGTAATTGTAAAAAGATATGGTTTTTATGAAGAAACGATGATAAAACAACAAGAACCAGATTTAATAATTACGACTGTACCATTAAAACATAATTTAAATATACCGACAGTGCAAATAACATTATTTGTTAATTATGAAGATGAAAGTAAAGTTTTCCAGACTTTAAATCTTTTAGATAAACAACGTTATCATGAAGATTTTGTAGTATTAGTAAATGAATTAATACGACCAGATTTATTTCATGTAAAAAAACAAATGGCTAGTTCTAAAGAAGTTATTGATTTTTTATGTGATGAATTAATTAGTAAAAATTTAGCCGATGAAAGATATAAAGAAGATGTATTTAAACGTGAGTCAGTTTCGGCAACATCATTTGTAAATGGTTTTGCAGTACCACACTCGATTGAAATTACTTCAAAAGAATCTTGTATATCAATTATGATTTTAGATAAACCAGTAAAATGGGGTGATTTTGAGGTCAAATTAGTACTTTTATTAGCGATAAGAGATACCGATAGTCATCTGTTGAAAATATTTTTTGACTGGCTAAGTAGTATTGTTAGTGATTCTAATAAATTCAGACAGTTATTAGAGGTTAAAAATTATCAGGAATTTATTCAGCACGTTATTGAATAGGAGAATAAAATGGCAACTAAGGTAGAAAGAAAAAAAAGAAATAAAAAGAAAAAATATAATTATATTGATGCTTCAATGACAAAGCGTTTTATAAGTTACATAATTGACTGGTATGTTGGGGCTTTATGTACAGCAATTCCAATTGCAATTACATCACAAAAGTTAACTAATACAATGTTAAATCAAAACATTGTTGAATTTGAACAGCCTTATGGAATTATTTCCGGGGTAATAGCTGTATTATTTGCGATTTTCTATTTTGTGATAGTTCCAACTTATATTTATCCAGGACAAACAGTTGGTAAAAGAATCTGTAAAATTAAAATTGTTCAAAACAATAATGAACCAGTAACAATTAAAAATATGTTATTACGACAATTATTAGGAATTATTGTTATTGAAGGGGTATTAGTTACTGCTAGTGCTATTTGGCATGAAGTTATTACGATTATTACCCAAATTAATTTTGTAACGCCATTGATGTACGCTGGATTTGTAGTTACAGCAGTTAGTATTTTGTTGTATTTATTTAAAGGTGAACATCGTGCTTTACATGACTATATTGGAAATACTAAGGTAGTTTCATGCAATTAATTTCCTAATACTAGGAAAAATGAATAATAAAAAAAACGGGTAATAAATTTTATAATAATACTATAAGATAAGGAGAATTGATTATGGAAGGATTAGAATTAGTAAGTTTTAAAATTATTTCAGCAGTAGGAATGGCTAAATCAAGTTATATTGAAGCTATGAAGGCTGCAAGTGAGGGAGATTTTGAATTAGCTAAAGCTAAGATCAAAGAAGGAGAAGAATCATTTAATGGTGGACATAGTGCTCATGGTGAATTGATTCAAAAAGAAGCAAGCGGTGAACATGTTGTACCAACAATTTTATTGATGCATGCAGAAGATCAATTAATGTCAGCTGAAACTATTAAAGTAATGGCATTAGAAATCATTCGTTTAAATGAACGTGTTGCTGCATTAGAAAAATAGTAATAAGTATGAAAATACTGATTATAAAAAATAAAGGGAGGAAAAAAAGATGAAAAAAATTTATTTATTTTGTAGTGCTGGAATGTCTACAAGTATGTTAGCAAGCAATATGCAAGATGTTGCTAATCAACATAAATTACCAATTAAAGTAGCAGCTTTTCCACACAACAAACTAGAAGAAATCATTAGTAATGATCGTCCTGACTGTATTTTACTTGGACCACAAGTAAAATATATGTATGATGAAACAGTGGCTCAATTTGGAAGCCAAGGGATTCCTATTGCTGTAATCGACCAAGGTGATTATGGAATGATGAACGGAGAAAAAGTTCTTAAAACAGCAATTAAATTAATTAAGGGGAATAAAAAATAAAATAGAAAAGAGGGCAAACTATTATGATGAAAAAACTTGAAAAAGTTTTGATGCCTTTAGCGGAAGCTATTGGGCGTAACAAATATCTAGTTGCAATTCGTGATGGTTTCTTGGTTTCTACACCATTACTTATTGCCGGATCAATATTCTTATTAATTGGAAACTTTCCAATTACTGCATGGACTGATTGGTTAGGATCAGTTGTTGTTAATTCAAGCACTGGTGAAACATTAGCAATATTTATTGCTAAACCAGCAAGTGCAACATTTGATATCATGGCAATTTTTGCTGTTGTTGGTATTGCTTATTCATTTGCTCGTCAAATGAAAACTGACAAAATCTTTGGTGCAGCTGTTGCCATTATGTCATGGTTTTTAATTATGCCATATACAGTAGAAGGAACAATTACTGTAGGTGGTGAAGAAGTAGCAGCTAGCTTATCTGGTTTACCACTTGGATGGGTTGGTGCTAAAGGTATTTTTGTTGGTATCATTGTTTCTTTCATTGCCGTACATATTTATTCTTGGGTAGAGAAAAAAGGTTGGGTAATTAAAATGCCTAAAGGAGTACCTCCTACTGTTGAACAATCATTTGGAGCTTTAATTCCAGCAGTTATTGTTATGACAGTATTCTTCCTAATTAACTTATTATTTGGTTTCTTAGGAACAAACGTATTCCAAATTATTTTCGAATTCTTACAAACACCATTATTAAACTTAGGTGATACTTTAGGAGCAATGGTTATTGCTTATATCTTCTTACATTTATTCTGGTTCTTCGGGGTAAATGGTGGATCTGTAGTTGGAGCAGTATTTAATCCAATTTTACAAACTTTAGCAGTTGAAAACTTAGAATTCTTTAAAACAGGAGTTGGGGAAGGACATATTATTTGTCAACAATTCCAAGATTTATTTGCAACATTCGGTGGATGTGGTTCTACATTATCATTAATTATTGCAATGTTATTATTCTGTAAATCTAAACGTATTACTGAATTAGGTAAATTAGCATTAGTACCAGGTATCTTTGGTATTAACGAACCAATCGTATTTGGGTTACCAATCGTATTAAACCCAACTATGTTAGTTCCATTTGTTTTAGTACCGACGATGAATATCGTTATATCTTATTTTGCAATGGCTCTGGATTTTGTTCCAATTTGTAGTGGGGTTCAAATTCCATGGACAACACCAGTAATTATTTCAGGTTTATTAGCGACTAACTGGGTTGGAGCTATCTTGCAAGGATTATTATTAATTGCCGGTGTATTTATTTACATGCCATTTATTAAAATTATGGATAAACAATATTTAATTGATGAAGCTAATGCAGCAAACGAAGAAGAAGATGACGATTTCTCATTAGACGATTTATCATTTGATGATTTATAAAAGGAGGCAATAAAATGAAAGTAATTATGATTTATGATCAAATCCAATCTGGTGCAGGTATTAAAGACGATCATATGGTTCCTTTAGGCGCAACTAAAGATCCAGTAGGACCAGCAATTATGATGGAACCATACTTAAAAGCAGTAGGTGGTCGTGTTGTTGCTTGTCTATATTGTGGAGATGGTTTTTATGAAGCAAATCCTAAAGAAGTAAGTCGTAAATTATGTGCAATGGTTAATAAATTAAAACCAGATGTAGTAATTTGTGGACCAGCATTTAATTATTTAGGATATGGAAAAATGGCAGCAAATATTGCTTATGACATCAATCAAACTACAGATGTACCAGCATTTGCTGCAATGTCAAAGGAAAATGAAGAAACAATCAATGAGTTTAAAGATAAAGTTCATATTGTCGAAACGCCTAAAAAAGGTGGTACTGGTTTAAATGAAGCATTAGATGGAATGTGTAAATTAGCAAAAGCCTTAGTAGATAAAGAAGATCTAAATCCAATTACTTCAAAGTATTGTTTCTAAACTAAAAAGGATGCTAAGAAGCATCCTTTTGTTAAAAATAAAGGAGGAATTTATAAATGTGGGGTATTATCGCAACATGGCGAATGGCCATGGAAGGTATTAGCAAAGCTAGTGAAATGTTGGCAGAAGGAAAAGATGCTGGTGATGCTATTGAAACAGCAATTAGAGAAGTAGAAGATTTTCCATACTATAAATCAGTAGGATATGGTGGCTTACCTAATGAAGAAATGGAAGTAGAATTAGACGCTGCATTTATGGATGGTGATACACTTGATATTGGTGCTGTAGCTGCTATTAAAGATTATGCTAACCCAGTTAGTATTGCTAGAAGATTATCAAAAGAAAAAGTTAATAATCTTTTAGTTGGTGCTGGAGCAGAAAAATTTGCTCATAAAGAAGGATTTGAAAGAAAAAATATGTTAAGCGATCGTGCTAAAATTCATTATCGCAATCGTGTTAAAGAAGTTCAAGAACAAGAAATTAAACCATATGCTGGTCATGATACAGTAGGAATGGTTTGTCTAGATAGTCATGGTAAAATGACTTCAGCTACTTCAACAAGTGGATTATTTATGAAAAAAGCTGGTCGTGTTGGTGATTCACCAATTTCTGGTTCTGGATTCTATGTTGACAGTAAAGTCGGTGGTGCTAGTGCAACAGGACTTGGTGAAGATGTAATGAAAGGTTGCGTTGCTTATGAAATAGTTCGTTTAATGAAAGAAGGAATGCATCCACAAGCTGCTTGTGAAAAAGCTGTTAATGATTTTGATTTAGAATTAAAACAACGTCGTGGAAAAGCTGGTGATATGTCACTAGTAGCAATGAATAATAAAGGAGAATGGGGTGTTGCTACTAATATTGAAGGATTCTCATTTGCAGTGGCAACTGCTAATGAAAAACCAACTGTTTATTTAACTGAAAATATTGATGGTAAATGTGTTCATACAGTTGCTAGTCAAGAATGGTTAGATAATTATATGGCAACAAGAATGGCTCCATTAGAAGAAAAATAATATGGAAACAGAAATATTAAATAAAGTTGATGAAATATCAAAACAAATGATCGATGGCATTATTGATATTGTAAAAATTGATAGTGTTGAAAGTGAAGCTAAAGAAAACGCTCCATTTGGGACAGGAGTAAAAGAAGCTTTAGATAAAACATTAGCATTAGCGACGTCTTTAGGATTTAAAACAACTAATATTGATAATTATATTGGTTATGCTAGTTATGGTAGCAGTGATGATTATATTTGTGCCATCGGTCATTTAGATGTAGTACCTGTTAAAACAGGATGGAAACATCCGCCATTTAGCGGATACGTGGAAGATGGAACTATTTATAGTCGGGGAATATTAGATAATAAAGGACCTATTATATCTTGTTTATTTGCATTATATGCATTAAAGGAATTGAATATTGATTTAAGTCATGAAGTTAGAATTATTTTTGGCTGTGATGAAGAAAGTGGTTTTGAAGATTTGAAATATTATTTAAGTAAAGAAAAACCACCAATAATGGGATTTACTCCTGATTGTAAATATCCTGTTGTTTATGGTGAACGGGGACGGGCAGTAGTTAAAATCACAGGAAAACAAGATCAGTTAGAAAAATTCTTTAACTTAGTTAATGATTATATTTTAAATACTAAAAATAATGGTGAATGTTTTAATATTGATTTTAAAGATGAAGAATTTGGATTATTAGAAGTTAGAAATTATCAATTATTATTAGACCAAGATCCTAGTATTCAATTTAGTGTTAGTTATCCTGCTAACGTAAGTGTAGAAACAATTATTGATAATATTAAAAAAGCAGTATCTGATTTTGATGTAATTTTAGTAGATAATTATAATCCAGTTAAATTTGAAAAAGATTGTAAACTTGTTAAAACATTAGTATATACTTATGAAAAAGTAACCGGAAATGATGGTACACCAGTAACAACAACGGGAGGGACTTATGCAAAATTAATGCCAAATATCGTTCCTTTTGGTCCATCTTTCCCAGGTCAAAAAGGTATTGGTCATTTACCTAACGAATGGATGACAATCGAAGATATTATTACTAATGCTAAAATTTATGCTTTAAGTTTATATCATCTTGCAAAATAGAAAGTAGGGAAAACGAATGATTGAAATATGTTGTGGTAGTTACGAAGATGCCTTAAATGCTTATAATGGTGGCGCTAAAAGAATAGAATTAAATAGTGCTTTGCATTTAGGAGGTTTAACACCTAGTTTAGCTTCATTAAAAATGACTAAGGCTAATACTAACTTAACAGTAATCTGTATGGTTAGACCAAGGGGCGCAGGTTTTTGTTATAGTAAATCTGAGTATCGTCAAATGTTAATTGAAGCTAAAGATTTATTAGAAACAGGGGCAGATGGTCTTGCTTTTGGTTTCTTACATGAAAACCATGAGATTGATGTTGAAAGAACTAGAAAAATGGTAGAGTTATGTAAAAAATATCATAAAACAGCAGTATTTCATCGTGCTTTTGATTGTGTTAATGATCCATATAAGAGTATTGAGATTTTAATTGATTTAGGTGTTGATCGCTTACTTACAAGCGGTTTAAAAGCTAAAGCAATGGATGGAATTGAATTAATTAAAGAATTACAAGCAAAATATGGGGATAAAATTGAAATATTAGCTGGTAGCGGTGTTAATGCTAGTAATGCTAAAGAAATTGTTGAAATTGCAAAAATCAATCAAATTCATTCCTCTTGTAAAGATTGGCGAACTGATCCAACTACAAGTGGAAAAGATGTTAATTATTGTTATGGACCTGAAACTCATCAAAATGACTATGATGTAGTTAGTTTAGATTTGGTAAAAAAATTAGTAAAATTAGGATTATGAAAAAGAAAATCTGGTTTCGATATTTAATCACTGCTCTTGCTGTAATTGCATCATCATTTTTACAAACTTATGCTATTAAAGTATTTGTTGAACCGGCTAATTTATTATCAAGTGGTTTTACTGGGGTAGCAATTTTAATTGATCGTATTACTTCTTTATATGGTATCAGTTTTTCAACATCACTTGGGATGATTGCTTTAAATGTACCAGTTGCTATTTTGTGTTTTAAAAGTATCGGTAAAAAATTTGTTATTTCATCTTTGTGTCAGGTATTCTTAACAAGTTTTCTACTTAAAGTTTGTACTTTTCCACCATTGTTCGATGATGTGATCTTAAATGTATGTTTTGGTGGTTTTGTTTATGGTCTTGCTACAGTAATAGCTTTAAAAGGAAATGCTTCAACAGCAGGAACTGATTTTATCGCTTTATATGTTTCTAATAAAAGCGGTCGGTCAATCTGGGGTTATGTCTTTGTCTTTAATACATGTATATTATGTATTTTTGGTTATATGTTTGGTTGGATTTATGCGGGATATTCAATTGTCTTCCAGTTTATTTCAACTAGAACTATTTCATCGTTCTACCAACGTTACAAACGTGTAACTTTACAAATAACAACTAAACATCCAGAACAAGTAGTTGATTTATATATTAAAAATTATCGTCATGGTATTTCAGTAATGAATGGTTATGGTGGCTATAGTAAAGCCCCAATGAGTTTATTACATACTGTTGTATCAGCTTATGAAGTACAAGATATTGTTCAATTGCTTCATGAAGGTGATGATAAAGCAATAATTAATGTAATTCCAACTGAAAATTTTATTGGTGGCTTTTATCAAGCACCAATCGATTAAGGACTATTTTTATAGTCCTTTTTAAATTATGTTATTTTGATAAAATAATAGCTTATATTTATGTTAGAATTACAGTGAAAAATAAATTAGTAAAAAGGGGGATATATATGAGTTATAGTATTACTCGTGAAGAGTTAAAAAAAGTTTTATTAGATGGTGACCAGCAACAGATAAAGAAATTAATTACTAATATTCACCCTGCCGATATTTTAGATATTCTTCATGAAGATGAAGATAGTATTAAAGAATTAATGGATTATTTACCTAATGATGTAGTTGCTAATATTATCGAAGAAGAAGACGACGAAGATGAACAATATGAATTGTTAAAATTATTTTCTGATGCCAAACAACGTAAAATCATAGATGAAATGTCTAAAGATGAAATTACTGATTTAATTGGGGAACTAGAAGAAAATGAAAAACAAGACATTTTAAATAAGATGGATCAAGATGATAAAGCTGATGTTGAAAAATTATTAACTTTTGAACCTGATACAGCTGGTGGAATTATGACTACTGAATATATTAGTATTCGTTCTGGAAATACCGTCGAAAAGACTTTAAAGTATTTACAAGAAAATACGGAACAAGATACTACTTATTATTTATATGTAGTAGATCCTCAAAATGTATTAAAAGGCGTCGTATCATTAAGAGATATTGTTAGTAGTACTTTTGATACTAAAATGATTAATATTACTAATCCTAATGTTAAATCAGTTTTATATAATGTTGACCAGGAAGAAGTTGCTCGAAAGTTTAAAAAATATGGTTTTATTATGATGCCTGTAGTAGATGAAGAAGATCATTTATTAGGGGTAATTGAATTCGATGATATCATTGATATTATGCAAGAAGAAAGTACTGAAGATATCAACTTATTAGGGGGCGTTAATTCTGAAGAACGTTTAGATTCAACTATCGAAGAATCTTTTAAAAGTAGAATTCCTTGGTTGATAATTAATCTTTTTACTGCGGTTTTAGCAGCTTCAGTAGTTAGCTTTTTTGAAGGAACAATTGCTCAAGTAGTTACTTTAGCTACAGTAATGCCAATTGTAACTGGTATGGGTGGTAATGCCGGAACTCAAACTTTAACAATCGTTGTTCGAGGATTATCACTTGGTGAAATGACAAAAGCCAACGCTATAAAAATAATGTTAAAAGAAATTGCAGTAGGAATGTGTAGTGGGATTATTATTGGTATTTTGGTTGCCATTGGTTCGATGATATTTGAAGGTAATCCAATATTTGGATTAGTTACTGGATTAGCGATGTTTTTAAATATGATCTTGGCTAATATTGCTGGTTACTTCATCCCAGTAATTTTAGATAAGTTGAAAATTGATCCAGCTCTTGCTAGTGGGGTATTTGTTACTACGGTTACTGATGTTTTAGGCTTTTTCTTCTTTTTAGGACTAGCAACAGTATTTTTACCATATTTAATTTAAATCAGGAGAAGATCAATGCAAATAAAATATGTAAAAAATAAGATATATAAAATTATTCTTATTTTATTAATTGTAATAACAATTTTATTGGGAATATATATTGCAGCGCTCCCTTTTACAAAAATAGATAATGAAATAATTATTGCCCTATTAGTAATTGTCATAATAGCTATTCCAGTAATCTATAATAAAGAAACTAATAATCGAGTAATGACACTAAACGAAGATGGTTTTGTTGATAAATATGGTAAATTTCAATTTTCAAAGATGAAATCTGTTTTTTATTCAAGTAATCAAATTCAGATTTCTTATGATACTGGTAATTTAATTACTGATTATAATCAAGATTTAATTGATAAATTGAAAGAACAAAATATTGAATTTAATGATAAAAAGAAATCACTTAAAAAAATAAATTATCTTATATTATTAATAATGTTTTTTATCATTGGTTATTTATTTTATAATCTTTTTACAATTTTATTTGGCTTTTATTATGTTAAAAATTATGATTATGTAATTATTGATGGAATAAATTTAGTTTTACGAATATTAAAAGTTATCACTGGAATCGTTCTATTAATATTTTATCGTAATGTAAAAAAGAATAAGACGATCATAATTGTTTTGCTGACTTTTATGGCAATATTGATGATATCAAGTAATTTTATAAAAATTGATCATTACAACAATGTAAATGGTGATTATGTTTGTATCTTAAAAAATAACAGATTAAGTATTTATAAAAATCTTATTAAAGAATACGGTGAATTTACAGATCGAATTAGTCATGTAAATAAATTTAAGGTTGTAACATTGACGGATAGTGATGATATTATAGTTTATCAAAAAGATAAAGAAACATTCTTACGACCTGTTTATCGTGATAAATTAAAAGAAACCAATATTAATGAAATCATCAATCAATATGATGGTTTTGGTTTTGCTAATCTAGAATATTTATTAATATTTGATAAAGGAACGGTAAGTGTTTCTAATCTTGAGGGTAATTATGATTATAAAACAATGTTTGTAAATCAACATTTATTAGAGGTGTATCAAAATAATAAGGTTATTGGTTATATTGTTTTAAATGATAAAATTGATGATGAATATTTTGATTATGAAAAGATGAATAGTATTGAATTTATTTGCTTAAACGATAATCAATTAAAATATAATCATCTAGAAATAGTTGAAAGTAGCGAAGCAGAAAATAACTATGATAATAGTACTACAAGTGATGATAGTGATATTATTGAAGATGAAGTATCTCCAGAAACTGATTTATCACCAGAAGTTGAGATGTCATGTAAGGAAGCTGTTGATCAAATGAATCAAATTATTGCTTCAGGAATTGAAAACTTTGAATCTACACCAGAATTTGTTAAAATAGAAGCTGTAAGTGATGATTATAATCAAATCATACTGGAAGTCGCTAAGCAATTTACAATTATCAATAATGATAATAATACACAAATTGATACTCAGATATTAAATATTAGTATTACATCAGGAGATATAAACGAATTTGGGGCTAGTGTCTTTGATCGTCAGGATATAACTAACCAGGAAAAGATAACTAATGATTATAAATATCGGGTAAAAAAAGCAGGTAATTATTATTTGGCTGCTCGTCTTAGTGAAAATAGTAATGTTGATGAAGGATTAGAGTTATTAGATAATCCTATTACAACTGATACATCATGGACAACTGATTTTATGTATCGAATTAAAGGAAAAGAATACCTGGGTAATTCCTGGTAATCAAGTGGAGGAAATATGGAAGAAAAGTTAGATGAAATTATTGTTTTATTAAAAAATATTGATCGTAATTTACAAGTGCTAGTTGATAAAGATAATGCTGTTAAAGTAAGTAAACCTAGTAATGAGGCAATTTTAAAACAATTTGAGGAAACAGAAAAGTTATTTAATAAAGTAATGAATAAAGGTAAGAAGGTTGATTAGGGTATAGGCGGCTATACCCTTTTTAATTAGTAACTTACATGATTGTAAGGTAAGGAGAAAAGTTATGAAGATATTAATTGTTGAAGATGATATTGAATTGAGAAAAGAGTTGAAAGTTTTATTAGATAATAATGGTTATCAAGGAATAATTTTAGATGATTTTAAAAATTCATTAAGCAGAATATTAGAAATTAATCCAGATTTAATTTTATTGGATATTAAAATACCGTATTTAAATGGCCAGCAATTATTAAAAAAATTAAGAGAAGTATCAAATGTACCTGTAATTATGGTTACAAGTAAAGATAGTGAAATAGATGAAATACTATCATATAGTTATGGAGTAGATGATTATATTACTAAACCATATAATCCAACTATCTTATTGTTACATATTGAAGCCATATTTAAACGGCTACAAAAAAATGAGCCTAAGCTAGAATATCATGGAGTTAAAATCAATTTATTGAAAAGTACGCTTGAAAAAGAAGATATGAGTTTATTGTTGTCGAAAAATGAAATGAGTATCTTTTATTATTTAGTAATTAATCAAGGAAAAATTGTTACTCGTGATGATATTATGAATTATTTATGGGGTACTGATAAATTTATTGATGATAATACGTTAACTGTTAACATGACAAGATTAAGAAAGAAAATAGCTAAAATTGGGTTAGTTGATGTTATTGAAACAAGAAGGGATCAAGGGTATATATTAATATGAAATTACTAGATTATATTAAAGATCAGATTGTTTTGATATTATTGTATTTTACAATGATATTATTAGTGCAGTTTTTTTTAGTAATGTATCATTTACCAGCAACTTTAAAAGTATCTCTTTTGATTATAATGATTTTGTTTTTATTAATCGTTATTAGCTATGATTATTATCGAAAAAGTTTCTTTTATCAGGATTTTCAAAAAAAGTTAGATCAATTAGATAAAAAATGTTTAATTAGTGCCTTAATAACAAGACCAAATTTTTTAGAAGGACAGATTTTGTATGATTCGCTATACGAAATTGATAAAGCAACATATGAAGAAATAGAAAAATATCAACAAGAAGTAAGTGATTTTAAAGAGTATATTGAATTATGGATTCATGAAGTTAAGTTACCGATAGCTAGTACTAAGTTAATGATTCATAATCACGAAAGTAACGTTAGAAAACTTAAAGATCAAATTAATAAAATAGAAAATAATGTCGAATTAGTTTTATATTATGCTAGATTAGATAGCAGTGAAAAAGATTATTTAATAAAAAAATGTGATTTAAATCAGATCATAAAAAATGTTATTAAAAAAAATCAGGATAGCTTATTGTATCAAAATATTGCAATTAAAATAAAAAATATTGAAGCAACAGTATTGAGTGATAGCAAATGGTTAGAATTTATTATTAATCAGATAATTAGTAATAGTATTAAATATCACGGTGAAAGTGATTGTTTAATTAGTTTTAATGTTATTCAAAATAAAAATCATATTTCCTTGGAAATATTAGATAACGGAATTGGGATAAAAGATAGTGAATTACCATATGTTTTTGATAAATCATTTACCGGAGAAAATGGTCGCCTTGTTTCTAGTGCTACAGGTATGGGATTATATATTGTCAAAAATTTATGTCATAAGTTAGGACATCAAATAGCTATTGAATCAAAACAAGGGAAGTATACTAAAGTGATAATCGATTTTAATAATGAAGACTATTACAAAGTTGTAAGATAGTGTAAGGTATTTCGATGTCATCTAGATTATCTGTTTTCTATAATAAAGATGTAAAGGAGAAAAAGAGTATGGAGAAGATATTAGTAATTGAAAATATTAGTAAATATTATGGAAACAAGAGTAATCTAACAAAAGCAATTAATAATTTATCAATGTCAATTGATGAAGGAGATTTTGTGGCCATTATGGGGGCCAGTGGTTCTGGTAAAACAACTTTGTTAAATTTAATTTCTACGATTGATAGGGTTACTAGCGGTCATATTTATTTAAAAGGAATCGATATTACTAAGCTTAAAGGAAATAAATTGAATCAATTCAGACGCGAACAATTAGGATTTATTTTTCAAGAATTCAATTTATTAGACACTTTAACAGCTTATGAAAATATTGCTTTAGCTTTGCAAATTCAAAAAGTATCTTATCAGGAAATAGATAAACGAGTTAAAGAAGTCGCTAGTAAATTAGATATAAGTGATATTTTAGATAAATATCCATCACAAATGTCTGGTGGACAAAAACAAAGAGTAGCTAGTGCCAGGGCAATTATTACTAATCCCCAGTTAGTCCTAGCGGATGAACCTACGGGTGCTTTAGATTCCAAGAGTTCTAGGTTATTACTTGAAAGATTAAATAAATTAAATCAAGAATACAAAACGACTATTTTAATGGTTACTCATGATGCTTTTAGTGCCAGTTATGCTTCTAAAGTTATCTTTATTAAAGATGGTCAGATTTTTAATGAGTTTAGTCGTGGTAATCAAAGTCGCAAAGAATTTTTTGATAAGATCATCGATGTTGTTTCTCTATTAGGAGGCGATATTAGTGATGTTATTTAATCTATCGTTTAAAAATATTAAAAAGAGTTTTAAAGATTATGTTATTTATTTTGTAACTTTGATTTTAGGAATAACAATTTTTTATATTTTTAATTCTTTACAGTCCCAAACTGTTATGTTGGAAATTAGTGACTTGGCTAGAGATATTATTAAAATGATGAATGATATTTTATCAGGTGTAAGTGTTTTTGTTTCTTTTGTATTAGGGTTTTTGATTGTTTATGCTAATCGCTTTTTAATGAAACGTAGAAAAAGAGAATTTGGTATTTATATGATATTAGGAATGTCTAAACAACAGATTTCTAAGATTCTAATTGTAGAAACTTTAATTATTGGTTTAATATCATTGGTTGTTGGTCTTGTTTTAGGAATTGTTTTATCACAAGTGATGTCCATTATTGTAGCTAATATGTTTGAAGCTGATATGAATAGATTTACATTTGTATTATCAGGATCAGCATTATTAAAAACAATATGTTATTTTGGAATTATGTATTTATTAGTAATTGTTTTTAATACAGTCCAGGTTAATCGTCAACAATTAATAAATTTAATGACTGCTCATCAACAAAATGAATTCATTACTAATAAAAATCCAATTGTTTGTTTATTTGTATTTATTGGTGCGGTTTTACTTTTATCTTATGCTTATTATAACGTTACAAGTAATGTTGAAAATTTAACAACCTTTTTTTCAATAATCTTGCAAATGGTCTATGGAGCCGTAGCAACATATTTAATTTACTGGTCTTTATCAGGATTGTTATTAAAATTAGTTTTGAAAATTAAATCAGTTTATTTTAAAAACTTAAATAGTTTTACTGTTAGTCAGGTTGTTAGTAAAATTAATACTACAATACTATCAACAACTGTTATTTGTTTATTACTCTTTTTAACAATTTGTATATTTTCAAGTGCTGTGGCTTTAAATGATAGTGCTAATAGTGAAATTGATGAATTAGTACCAGTCGATTTACAAATGATTACAAATGTAAAAGATAGTCAAATGACAGTAAAAGAATATTTAAATAGTAATAATATAAATTTAAATGATGAGATTAATTTACAAGAAGAATTAAATTTTGAAACTTATTATAGTGATGAATTAACATATGGTGATACCTATGGCAATATGTATAGCGATGTTAGTGAGGAATTTTTAAATGAGCATGAACGTATAATAGAAGTGAGTGCATATAATCAAGTAGCTAAACTATATAATTTACCAACCTATCAATTAGAAAATGAATATGTGGTAATGGGTAATTATAACAATGTTTGTAATATTAGAAATATGGTTTTAAAAAATAAACCTGATATTGAATTAAATGGCAAGGTTTATCATAGTAAATTTGCTTCTTGTCAATATGGTTTTTTAACGATTCAATCAAGTCCAGCTGATATGGGATTTTATATCGTACCTGATGAAGCAGTAAAGAATTTGAATGTTGATGAAAGCTTTTTGATAGGTAATTATAGTAGTAGTAAAGCTAAAAGAGATGAAATTAATGAAAAACTATTAGGATATTGTAGTGATGATTTAATTGTTACTACTAAACTAGAGATTGCTACTAATAATATCGGAACTGGAGCAATGGTTATCTTTATTGGTTTATATATTGGATTAGTATTTTTAATTTCATGTGCAGCAATATTGGCTTTGAAAGAATTATCACAATGTATTGATAATAAAGAAAAGTATCAGATTTTACGAAAAATAGGTGTCGATGAAAAGATGATCAATAAATCATTATTTATTCAAATTGCAATATATTTTGCTTTTCCATTAATTTTAGCTTTGATTCATTCTATTTTTGGAATTCAAGTATGTAAATTAATGTTAGAGTCATCAGGTCAATTAAATGTTTTTGGTGCTATTAAGATAACAATATTATTTTTAATTATCATCTATGGTGGTTATTTCTATATAACTTATTTATCAGCTAAAAATATTATTAAAGAAAGATAAAATGAAGGAAATTTCCTTCATTTTATCTTAAAATATTTTTCTGGCTCTAACGATAATAACTTCTGGTTTTTCTTTATCATGAAAACATTCTTCATAAAAACCATCAATAACAAAGCCACTTTTAAAACATATGTTAAAAATATCTTGTAATGATCGATGATAATAGCATTGTTTTTTAGGTTGCCCATCAATTGCAATATCATAATAACTATGAGCGCTCATATATTTATCAGTTAAAGTAACAAAACAGGGATGTTGAGTTGCAAATACAAAAGTTCCATTTTCAATTAATAGCTCATTAACACATTTAAATAGGGTAGATATTTCAAAAATATCCATTATTGCCATATTAGAAACAGCTTTAGTATACGGGAGATCTTTTTTTAATGTCATTAGACTTTGTTTATTTGTAGCATCAATAACATGAAATTCAATTTTGTTAATATAACGTGCTTGTCTTTTTTTAGCTAGTTCAATCATTTTTGAAGAATAATCAAAAGCAACAACATTTATACCCTGATTAGCTAAATATGCAGAATAATTACCATTACCACAAGCAATATCTAAGACATAGTCATCTTTTTGAATATCAAGTAATTTATTTACTTTAGGGCGAACTACTTCACGATGAAACTGATTAGAATTATCTCCCATACACTCATCCCAAAATTTAGCATTAGTTTGCCAGGCCTCTAAACTATCTTCAAGTGAATATTTCATTAAGGTCACCTCACGTTTTATAAAATTATAACAAATTTTAAGGGCAATAAATACTAGTTATTATATTTCTTGACAGATAAATATGATTATTATAGATTTATATCATACTGTTTTAGTAGGAAAAGAGTGAAAGAATGATTTTTGATGACTTTATAAGAAAATTGTATTTTGAACGATGTTGGTAAACTGTCAAGTATAAAATAATTTAAAGAAAAGAGGACAGTTTATATGAATATTTTAGAATTAGGAGCGCTATTATTAGCGGGAGTATTTTTTATTATTATTTATTATATGGATAAAGTAAAAAAATTTGATTTTAGTATCTTAACGATATTAGGATTGGTTTTTGGAATTATTGTAGGAATTGTATTTAAAGGATATTATCGTTATTTAGAAGCTATTGGTAATATCTATTCGAATTTGATTTTAGCAACTGTAATTCCTTTGTTGTTTTTTAGTATTATTTCTAGTATTACCGATTTAGATAGTTCAATTAGACTTAAAAAAATAGGGGCTAAAACAATTTTCTTTTTATTGTTGAATACATTTTTAGCAGCAGTGATTACGTTAATATTAGCAGTAGTTAGTAACGTTGGTTCAGGAATCAATTATCAGTTAGCTAATAATTATGAAGCTGTTAATGTTCCTGATTTTATTGATACGATCGTTAACCTATTTCCTAAAAATCTTGCTGATAGTTGGGTAAATGGTGAAGTAGTACCAATAGTTGTTTTTTGTATAATAATAGCAATTGCTTATAATAAAGCAGCTACTAATAGTCAAAAGGAAGTATTATTGTTTAAAAAATTTATTGATGCTGGTAATGCAGTAATGAAAGAAGTAATTAACTTTGTTATTAGTTTTACACCATATGCTGTTTTAGCATTGATTGCAAGAGCAGTAAGTAAAAGTACAATTGTTGAACTAATACCATTAGTTAGTGTTATGTTTTTAGCTTATTTAATATGCCTCATTCAAATTTTTGGTGTTAGTAGTTTATTATTAAAAATAGCTGGATTAAAACCATTAACTTTTTTTAAAGGAATCTGGCCAGCTGGAATAGTTGCTTTTACTAGTCAAAGTAGTATTGGAACTATTCCGATTACGATTAAACAATTAACAAAAATAGGGGTTAATGAAGATATTGCTAGTTTTGTAACTAGTTTAGGAGCCAATTTAGGAATGCCAGGATGTGCTGGAATGTGGCCGATATTGTTAGCAATTTTAGCAATTAATGTATTAAATATTAATTATACTTTAGGTCAGTATTTATTTTTAATTGTTTTAGCAGTTGTAGTTTCTTTAGGTACGGTAGGAGTTCCAGGTACAGCGACTATAACGGCAACAGTATTATTTGCAAGTGCTGGTTTACCGATAGAGATAATTGTCATCTTAGCACCAATATCAAGTATCGTTGATATGATTAGGACTGCTACTAATGTTACCGGAGCTTCATTAGCTGCTATATTAGTAGCCAAAAGTGAAAAGCAAATAGATTTAGATAAATATTATTTAAATCAAAAAGTATAAATAAAAAAGAAAAATGAATTATTAAGGGAGTATATAATATCGAGGTGATATAAGTGTGAAAATAAAATTTGTTATTAATCAAAAAAAAATAAAGACATAGTAGATATTGCTTATGAAAAAAGTAAATCGAATAGTAATATCCTAAATTTATTTAGGTTAATGATAAATTAAAATTTTTATTGTATGTTTGTGTCCGACCGACGAAGGCGGACGGAAATGGAGGAAAATATGGTTAAACGACCAGATAAAATCTATGATTTTAAAAACGACTTTATGTTTAAACACTCCCTTGGTAATGATCGAGATCCTGACGCTAAATATCTTTTAAAACTTTTTATTGAAGGTATCTTAGGTATTGTTTGTAAATCAATTACTATTTTAAATCCTGACCTTGTCGTTGAAAATATCGAAGACAAAGATATGATCCTCGATATCCGAGCTCAGTTGGATAATGGTGATTATGTCAACATTGAAATGCAAAGTTCAGCTTTTTCTAAAAATCAATATCAAAGATTTCAGATTTATGGAGCATCATTATTATCCCGACAAGAAAAACCCGGCGATGACTATAAAGAAAAGATCCGACACGTTTATCAGATAATTTTTATTGATGGCATCGATAAAAATAATTTGGAGCTGTACGATAAATATGAAAGCCGTAATGAAGAAGGGAAAGTAGAGCAGTATAATCTAATAACAAGAGTCTATGTTCAAATGCCGTATATCAACATTATAAAAAAACAAAAAGAACTAAAAGAATTTAGTGAATTAGAAAAAGGAATCTACATATTTGAAAACGGATTGACAGATGATATAATGGCATTAAAGGGACATAAGGTGATTGAAGTTATGAAAAACAAGATAGATAAGTTCAACAAAGATGAAGAGTTAAGAGATATGGCCTATAAAAGAAGCTTAAATCGCTGGGCAAATGAACAGGATAAACAAGATATGTATGAAAAAGGAAAAGAAAAAGGAATCATAGAAAAAAACAGAGAGAAAACAAAACAGTTATTTAAAAAATATTATCCTGATGAAAATCCAGATATCTTAGATAATTTAAACAATGAACAATATGATAGAATATTTGAAATGATATTGGATAATTGTAGTGTTGCAGAAATTAAAGAGATGATAAAATAATATTTAAAGGATTAAACTAAAATTATTGGTTTAATCTTTTTATTTTAAAATATATTGTTATTTATTCTAATTATAAAAGCTAAGCATATATATTGATAAATGAGGAATGTTTCTATTTAAAAACATTGATTAAAACAGTATAATTAATATTGTATTATGATATCTATTGTGATATATTGTAGACAGATATTAGATAGAGGCGCGAAATGTTAAGAAACTAATATTGATGATGCTGCAACTATGATGTTAGTAGAGGGGCTTTCGCCGAAGGGGTAAATAATTGCAGTTATTTATTCTCTGGGTTTATAGAGAACATCTATAAGACTGTCATTATCTTTTGATAATGGTGAGCTATCATTGTTCATACGCTGTTTATGTTGCAATGATACTCATTGCAACTTTTTTTGTAAAGGAGAGAACAATGATGGAAAAGGTTATTGATGCAGTGAGCTATGAGGACAATATTATACAACTACAACTAAAAAATGTTCCTAAGCATCCTATGATAATTGCAAAAATTTTTACAATTATTAGTGAATGCGGTGTTAACGTAGATATGATTTCTCAAGTTATGATTGAAGATGCGATGCAAATCGAGATTACATTAGATGAAAAATATCAAAAAAATCTTAATGAAGCAATTTTACGTTTAAAAGAAGAAGTACAGCAGCTAGAAATTGCAACTAATCGTAAATATTTTAAGATTGCTCTTGGGGGTAAACGATTAGAAACAACTCCAGGTGGTGCCGCTCAAGTATTTAAAGTTTTAGGTGAAAATAATATTCATTTTTACCAGGTTACTACTTCTAAGCGAACTATTTCAGTTATTGTCGATAAAAAGCATCGTAATTTAGCGATGGAAAAGTTAAATGAAGCTTTTGGCTTAAATATATAAGGAGGTTATTATGGCTATTTTTGAAGGTAGTGCAGTTGCACTAGTATTACCAATGCATGAAGATGGAAGCATTGATTATGATAGTTTTAGAAAACAAGTACAAAGAATGATTGACGGTGGGGTTCAAGCTTTATTAGTTAATGGAACTACAGGAGAAACACCAACTATTCATATTGATGATGAATTTGAATTATTAGATATTACATTAGAAATGGCAGCAGGAACTGGAATAAAAGTTATTGCAGGTGCTGGTTCAAATGATACAGCAACAGCATTAACAAAAGCAAAATACGCTAAAGAAAAAGGTGCTGATGCGATTTTAGTTGTTACACCATATTACAACAAAACTAGTCAACGTGGTTTAATAAAACATTATACAACAATCGCAGATGCTGTTGATATTCCAATGATTCTTTACAATGTACCAGGAAGAACAGGAATTAATATTAGTGTAGATACAGTTGTCGAATTAGCTAAACATAAAAATATCGTTGCGATGAAAGATGCAACAGATAACATTGCTTATGCAATGGAAGTTTTAGCTAAGACTCAAGGAATGGATTTTGATTTATATTCAGGGTGTGATGATAATATCTTGCCATTTATTTGTGCTGGTGGAAAAGGTGTAATTTCGGTATTATCAAATTTATATCCACGTCAAACTGAATTGTTAGCACAATTAGCATTAAAAGGTGATTTACCACGAGCTCAAGAATTAGCATTTGCTTTAGAGCCGGTAAGTCGTTATTTATTTATAGATGTAAATCCAATTATGCCTAAAGCAGCTTTAGCGCATATGGGAATTTGCAAAGAAACTGTTAGATTACCATTAGTTGAAACAACAGAAGAAAATAAAAAATTATTATTTGATGCTATGTCAGCATTTGAAAAGTTGGGGTTTTAAAATGAAAGTAATAGTATACGGATATGGATTAATGGGTAAAAAAGTTGCCCATAAAGTAAGAAGTCAAGAAAATATGGAGTTAGTAGGTGTAGTTAGTTATGAATTTGATGAAAAAGTTCCTGAAAAAAGCTACTCTTCATTAGCTGAATGTGATGAAAAAGCCGATGTCATCATCGACTTTTCTCACCCTAATAATTTAGATGATATTTTAGATTATGCACTTGCTAATAAAACAAAATTAGTAATCGCTACAACAGGTTATAGCGAAGAACAATTAAATAAAATTG
Organism: Erysipelatoclostridium sp. An15; assembly: GCF_002160675.1. NCBI lineage: Bacteria > Bacillati > Bacillota > Erysipelotrichia > Erysipelotrichales > Coprobacillaceae > Thomasclavelia > Erysipelatoclostridium sp. An15. The sequence continues at coordinate 3,503 of NZ_NFLA01000031.1, read as the reverse complement.
AAGAAGCATCTAAAAAAATACCAATCTTTCAATCTTATAATACTTCTTTTGGGGTTCAAATGTTTACAAAAATGTTACGAGCTTTTGCAAAAGAATTTTTTGAAGCAGGTTTTGATATTGAGATTTTAGAAAAACATCATAATCAAAAAATTGATGCACCATCAGGAACTGCTAAACTTTTATATGAAGTTATGGCAGAAGAAATCGACGGTGTTGAAGCTGTATATGATCGTAGTAGTTTACATGAAAAACGTAAACATGAAAGTATCGGAATTCAGGCAATGCGTGGAGGAACGATTTTTGGTGAACACACTGTAATGTTTGCAGGAAATGATGAGATTATCGAAATTAAACATACAGCTTTATCAAAAGAAGTATTTGTCCAAGGTGCTATTAGTGCAGCATATGCATTATTAGATAAAGACCATGGATTATATACTTTAAAATCATTATATTAATAGGGGGAAGTTATGGTATTACAAACAAAGTTTGCCGAAATAAAAAATAACAATTTATACATAGATGATGTAAATGCCTGTGATCTGGCTAAAAAATATGGGACACCTTTATATGTAATGTCTGAAGGACATATTCGTAATCAATTTAATACACTTAAAACAAAGATGATTGACAAATATGAAAATACTTTACCATTATTTGCATCTAAATCATTTTCTTGTAAAGCAATTTATCAAATTGCTAAAGAATACGGTGTAGGTATTGATTGTGTTTCTGCAGGAGAAATATCAGTAGCATTAAAAGGTGGTTTTGATCCTAAAAAGATTTATTTTCATGGTAATAATAAATTGCCTTCAGAAATTGAATACGCTCTATCAAATGGTGTTGAAAATTTCGTTATTGATAATTTTTATGAAATTGAATTAGTTCAAGAAATTGCTGCTAAATTAAATGTTATGGTAAATGGAATTGTCAGAATAACACCAGGTGTTTATGCAGGTGGGCATGATTATATTCGTGTTGGAGCTAAAGATACTAAATTTGGATTTAGTTCACATGATAATACATATTTAAAAGCAATCAAAAAAGTAATAGATGCACCAAATATTAAATTTGATGGTATTCATTGTCACGTTGGTAGTCAAATTGAAGATATTCAGGCATACGTACTAGCAATGAATAAATTTGTGGAAATAGCATATGAAATTTATGATATTTTTGGAATTGTAATCAATAAGTTAAATGCTGGTGGTGGTTTTGGAATTGCGTATACTAAAGCAGATCGTCCACTAGAATTTGATCAAGTTGTTGATACAATTATGGATATAATAACTAAAGGGTTTGAAGCTCGTGATTTAAAACGCCCAATGGTTTTAGTAGAACCAGGACGTTATTGTGTTGGTAATGCCGGTATTACATTATATACTGTAGGTTCATATAAGTATATTAAAGATATTCGTGATTATATAACAGTTGATGGTGGAATGACTGATAATATTCGTTCTTGTTTATATGACGCTAAATATGATGCAATAATTGCTAATAAAGCTCAAATGCCAGCTGATCATTTAGTAACAGTGGCTGGAAAAAACTGTGAATCTGGAGATATTTTAATTAAAGATATTATGTTACAAGATCCACAACCTGGTGATATTTTAGCAATGTTTTCAACTGGAGCTTATCACTATTCGATGTCATCAAATTATAATCAGTTGCCAAAACCAGCAGTTGTTTTTACTTATCAAGGTAAAGATCGTTTAGTTATAAGAAGACAAACTTTTGATGATTTAGTAACTTATGATGTAGATTCATCATATGAATAAAAAAGATGCTATGTCAACTTTAAATATTAACAAATAAATCTATAGCTTAAATGAAGGATTAATAAAATCCTTCATTTTACTTTATAGTGATATGTTATTTATCAACTAAGCTATTCCATGTCCTTGTATAATGTATTTACAGGGAATATAATGAAGTAAATAGAATGTGGGAAAGGGGAGAAAATATTCATGAAATCAATATTTTTAGGAAATTTGATAGATAAGAAAAAAATTATTATTTTCTTAGTTATTGATATAATGTTGGAAATTGCTATCTGTTATACTTTTCTAGGAAAATATATTTTATTTGATTTATTTTTCTTTATAATTTTATTATATATTACTATTAGTTTTTGTATAAATGAAAATTGGATCTTTACAGAAAATCATGTTGAAATAACCTATAGAAACTCTTTTTATACTTCTTTCTTATTATTTTTTGGTTTTATTATAAAAAACAATCATGATAAAATATATAAAAAAATATCTTATAGTGATATTTTATTGGTAAGTATTAAGTATAAAGCAGTTAAATCAAATGGACCCTTAAATACTTTAGGGGATAATTTTTATATTCAGATAAAGGAACGTAGCGGTGATATTCATACATTTGATTTAAGATATGTGTATAATAATAAAAATAAGATCCTTGAAATAATAAAATTATTGAAGAATCATGATGTGCATATTAAAGATGAAGATAATGTTATTGATTTAATTTTGAATGATGTAAATCTATATGATTATTTTAGAAAAACGTAATTTTAATAAGAGTTTAAATTAGAATAATATAGTAAACAACAATGGTGTTTAATTTCAATTTATTAGTATGCCACTTATAAAGAGTACTCTATTAAATTATAAAAACAAAATAATTTGATATTTTATTTGGGAAGAATTAAAATCATGATATATTGTGCTATTGATACTTTAAAGTATCAGTATTTGTTAATTGTTTAGTAACTTATGATGTTAGAGTCATCATATGAATAAAAAAGATGTTATGTCAATTCTAAGTAATGACAAACATCTAAAATACTATCGCATTTAATAATATCAGGATAATTTAGTGATGATGATATAGCATAAAATGGTAAATTGAAATGTTTTGCCAGTAAATAGTCTGCTTCACTATCACCACAGTAGATTGAATTATTTAAGTCGATATTATATTTTGCCAAGGCCTGGTTAATCATACCAGGCTTTGGCTTTTTACAATTACAATGATCTTGTTCATTATGAGGGCAAAAATATATTTCTAAAATGTTAATATTATTATTTTGACATATCGATAAAAATTCTTGAGTAAATTGTTGATATTGATCTAAGGTAATAATACCATCATTAATTAAATACTGATTAGTAATAATAATGATGTGATAACCATTTGCAATTAACTTTTGCATTCCATCAATAGAACCCTCAAGAAATTCTGGATGTTTTATCGATGACTATTTTTCATCGGGATAGTCTTTAATTATGGTTCCATCACGATCTAAGAAAGCTACTTTCATGAACTTTTAATTCTTTTCTTTGATTTATTTAATTCTTCATGAATTCCTTGCATTTTATAATCTAAGTGCGAAATTGTTTTAGCACATTCAATTAATTCATCACGAACACCATCAGGTACTTCACTATCAGATTTATAACGCAAATGATGTTCTAAACTAGCCCAAAAGTCCATGGCAATAGTTCTGATTTGGATTTCTACAGCTATAG
>NZ_NFLA01000030.1:0-37994 GCF_002160675.1 Erysipelatoclostridium sp. An15 | reverse complement strand
ACAGTTAAGATAATTTGCATATTATTTTCTCAAATTATTTTAACTGTTTTATTATATTTATTAATTTTATTTGACTAATTCCTTTATTTTTTTGTTCAAATAATCTGCTAATCAACACGGTGATTTTACTCATGAAGTCAGAATCATTAGGAAAGGAAAATTAAGAAAATTTAAGGAGTCGATAAAGAGATTTATTAAAGAATTAAAACCATATGATTTACAGGATATCTCAGATGAAACACTTCAACGATTAATTAATTCATATAATTTGAATATGAGTGATATTCGAGAAAAGTATTCGGAGGAATATTACCACAGAACAAAACAGTCTAAAATGAATTTTTCGTAATATCCGTTGATATAGAGGTACTTGTGACCTCTATATTTTTTAGTTTGATTATGGTACACTTATCTATAGACAATAATGAATTGTTCTGTACGTGAGTCAAAACAAGGAGATATACTATGGATTGGACATTAATTTTAACAGCAATCGGAACAGTAGCAACAGTTATTTCAACAGTAGTTGCTGTTAGTGCGAAGAATGAATCAAAAAAAATATTGAAGCAGATAAAAGAAGAAAAGAGTCGTAATGTAACAAACCATGGACAAGTAAATGTTACTAACAGCGGGAATAACTCAGGGGTAATCAGTGGTATTAATTCAGGAGAAATACATTCATGATAAGTGACAAGTACAGTATTCAAAATAGTGGTGAAAATTCTGGCGTGATGGTAGGAAGTAATAGTGGCAGTATTTATGTAAATCTGCAAAAAGCTGTTAAAATACCATCACTTATTTCTAATTTGGTTAAGTTGTTAGGGAATGTGTGTATCGAAGAGGAATATTCTGCTAGTGCGTTCAATACACAAGAATTTAAACCTGACGATAAAATCGAATATAATGGTGTAATAGTATACAGAGAAATCATAAAAGAATTCTCTGCATATTATTTAACCTGTGATAGCTATTTGAATGCATATGATGACTCACATATTAGAGGTAAAGCCAAAATTCTAAAATGTGTTCACATGTGGTACTTATATGCAAAAGGTCAAGTGTTGTCAGAAAATAAAGAATCAGGAAAAAATGAAATGGATATTGTACGAGAAAACTCGGACAGAATTATAGACATGGTTAAAGACCAAATTTTAAGAATCGTTCAAGAAGCTGGAGAAATGGAGACTACATACCAAGAAGATATGGAACTTGGAATAGCATGTTTTACTTGTTACTGTTTTATGGAATGTAAGATATTGGAGAAGCCGTTATGATTGTAAATGCAGAAAGAGAACCGGATCTATCCTTGTATTATTTGGGTGGAGTTTTGTTGGGAATTTTAGAACAAGAAGAAGTTATACCGCTCGAAGAGTTGTTATGTGAAGTTCGGAATCGATTGAAGAAAAAGATTCATGTGGATTTTATGTACTATACATTGGATTGGTTATTCTTGTTATCATTAGTTAGAATTAAGAAAGGAAAGGTGTATTATGAAAATAAAAAAACTGATAGTACGGAAAACCAAACCTTCTGAAGAAATTATTCGAGAGATTCCTTTTAATGAAAAAGGACTCAGCTTGATAATTGACAATACTCCTAAAGATATACGTGAAAGCGGAAATAGTGTGGGAAAATCCACAGTAATAAAAATTATTGATTTATGTTTAGGAGCAAAATCTACCAGAGAATTGTACTACGATTCTGATACTCGGAGTGAAAATACAGAAATAAAGACTTTTTTGCTTGAGAACAAAGTACAGGCAGAATTAGTTTTAATTGATAAGAATCGGAAGGAATATATTATAAAAAGAGATTTATTTCCACGTGGAAAGAAATATATCTTTGATGAAGCTTATAATGAAAATGAGTTTTGGAATGAATTAAAAAAAATAATTTTTAATTTAAAGGAAGATAAGCCAACATTTAGACAACTTATTCCCAAATTTGTCCGATTAGATAATATGGCTGAAGACCGTATCATAAAGTTTTTACCAATGATGACAACCAATGACACATACGATTTGATATATTGCTTTTTATTTCAGATTTACAGTGAGATACTTTTGAATCGAAGAAGTGAAATCAATGATAAGATAGCTGAATGTCAAAAGACAATTCAGGCATTGGAGAAAAGTAAAAGCATTATTTCTTTGAGTGTCTTAAAACAATCGTTAGAAATTGTGAATACAGATCTTGATATGTTGAATGAAAAAAGAAAGAAACTGTCTTATATGGATGCATATAGGGAAGAGTTGGATAAAAAAAGGAAATTGACGGTAAGGATTAATGAATTGCAAGAAAATATGCAATTCTTGGAATTTGAAATAGATACCATTGAAGGAAGTGTTGCAAAACTCTTGCAGGAAAAGAAAGATGTTGATTTTGCTACATTGCAGGCTATTTATGAAGAAGCAAAGAGCTATGTGCCTAATCTTCAAAAAAGTTTTGAGGATATGGTAATGTTTCATAATTCTATGATACAAAATAGAATTGATTTTATCCGCTCACAGTTATCTGTAAAGCAGGAAATGTTGGAACAGTATTCAGGAAAACTGAACGCTATTCTTTTAGAAAAAGAAAAAGTTACCATAGAAGCTTTGGATGAAGGGCTGCTAGATGAACTTAATATGTTGAATAAGCAGATAGAAGAGTTGTCTTTAAAGAAAGGAGAAATTCAGCAGTCTATTAATCTACTAGAAGAACAAGAACATGCTCGTTCTCAGTTAAGTAGGGAACTTAGCGAGATTGAAGACCAGATGGAAAGCGATGGAGTTGAAGAAAAAATAAAGAAATTCAATCAGATATTCGCTGGCTACTGTGATAAATTATATGGAGAAAAATATTTACTTGCATATAATGAGAATTGGAAAGAAGAAGAAAAATTCCCAATAAGCATTGCATCACTCGGAGGAAATGTTGGAACAGGAAAAAAGAAAGCCGTTATTGTAGCGTATGACTTGGCTTATATGCAATATGGCATAGATGCTGGTATTCCAGTTCCTCAATTTGTTATTCATGATAAAATGGAGAATACACATATAAATCAGCTTAAAACTATTTTTGAGATATGTGATGGAATTCAAGGACAATATATTATTCCTATTTTAAGAGAGCGTATTGATAAGATAGACGATAAATATATTGAAAAAGCTAAAGTTCTGGAATTAAGTTCTACAAATAAATTTTTTGGAGTATAAGATAAAGCCGATAGACTTCTATCGGCTTTTATCATTACATAGGAAGTTTATCACTACCCATCGGTGGTGTGTAGGCTTCCTATTTTTTTATTCCCAAATTTAAGAAACGGTGGTTAAACGATTATGAGTGGTGAAGTCAAAAGGAGACCTTTTAACAGAAGAAATTCTTATGTTGACTAAAATGAATTGGAACAGTGGTGATAGTCTATACAAAACTCTGCCCGTTACTTTGGACTTTGCTAAGGTGCTTTCACGAATGTCAAAACAAAATGAAATTCTTTTTGATAAATTATATGATTTTAGATATTTTATGTAAATGTATCTTATCATCATTTTTAATATCTCAAAGTATCCAAAGTAAAAAAATATGAATATATTTCAACCATATTTTATTTGTTTTTAGTTAAAAAATGTTTTTGAGTAGTCCTAAATAAATGAGCATGGACACATTTATTTGTTTGTGTTTCGCAACTATTTACTAAAATGCCAGTAATCATGCAATACTGTTGCCTTGTTACTTTTTATGTAGATAGGGAAAGGGGACAGATAATTTTTTGGACAAATTATGTTTCTGACTTGAGTGTATTTTGAGCACAAAACAAAATTCAAAATATTAAAATCTGATATAATCTAAAAATATTAAACAAAATAAATGATGAAATACAATATAATACAGGTTAAAATGATACATATTAGTTGAGTTCGAATAATATAAATAAGCCAAGAAATGCCGAATTTACAGCGTTTCTTGGCCCATGTTTTTTGTGATGATAGAATGACACAATTTTTGAAGATTCAATTAACGACAAAGTTCTATTAATAATTCGATAGAACAACGTAGTTCATCTTCTGTAAATGTTCTCGAGGGGTCAGGATGGTCTATAGCATTACGTATATACGTTGTCAAAGTTGAATATATTGTGGTATTGTGTGATGATATTTTTTTGTGTAATGTTGCAACATATTGACTTTGTTGAGTAATGTAAGTATCACAGTCTTTCACTGAACAAAAAGTTTTTCCAAGAGAAAGAGCAACTTTTTGTTGCAGATAGCCATATAGTTCAATGTGATAGTCGTTTGATACAATATCAAAGGCTACATAATTTAATTCGGCGGCTGTAACAGAAGGTAAAATTAATGGTGCAGATATAGTGTTCATCTCAACATTATTATTTATTCTTTTCATTAAAATGATGGCCGTATTATCCGTGTCTGCAAGAGCTGAATCCAGCACATATTGTGAATGAGTGGCAATAAATAACTGGGAAGTTTGATTATTGTTATTGTCTATGAATAATTTTCTGTAATAATCAAAAATTTTAGTTTGCCATTTAGGATGTAAACTTATTTCTGGCTCGTCAATTAAAATAGTGTTACCTATTATACTTTGTTGATTGCGTAACAGGAACGCTCCTCTAAATACTATTTGTTTTTCTCCTGAACTGAGAGAAATAATATCTACTTCTTGATTATATTTTTTAAACATTGCCTTTTTGATATTATTTTCGGTGACAATTTTATAGAAATTCAAATTGTCAAATACTGTAGAAAATGCTCTTTTAAAACGATTGATTCGCACATTTTTTATGTCGGCTGGAGGAGCTATACCTTCATGTTCATCTACCCAACTCTGCAAATCAATAGCATCGTTGGTGTGAATATCAATAAATAATTGCTGAATCTCTGTTCCGAGGTTGTTACTACTACGCAAACTATTTTCAATATCTTGATCGATTTCTTGAGCAGTTATTTTTGATGTGGCTTGTGGATTGTAATTTATTTCTACTGTTGAAAAAACAGATTTAAATAACTTTTTTACATTTACACTAGCAAAAAGGTGAGAAGAAGCGATGTTTTTTATTGAGACATCACCACCTTTGTCTGTAGATAAATATTTTACTTTAATACGACCCCAATAATTAGGTTGAGTGGTAAAATCTTGAATTATTTCGAATTCACCAGTTGGTGATATTATAGGAGTTGAGTTGTTCATATTTGAACTTATTAATGAAAGCTCTTCAGTTGATAATAGTACTGTGAAAGTTCTTTTTTCTGAACTAACTATTCCGCCGGTTGGAAGTGTAGAAAATTCATAAATTAAATTTAATAATTGAGTTTTACCACTACCATTTTCGCCGGCAAGTATAATGGTATCTACGATACTTCCATCATTCTTTGTAAAATCAAATGTTGCATTTCCGAAATAGATATTATTTTCTAACTGTATTTTTTTGATTTTCATATATAGTAATTACTCCTTCTTTGGTTTCTTCTTCCTCTTCGTATAAAAAAATCTGGAAACAAATCTTTTAACGATTCAGCGACTTAGTCGCTATCATCAATATTTTCCACAATCAATTGGTCTTTTTCATCAAGATTAAGTGATATGGAATAGGAATTATCATTGTGTACCAGATTCTTAGGGAACATGATTTTCTTTCAGCCAGTATTCTGATTATGTTATATCTCCATCTTCTAACTTTTCTCGAAGTCTCACCCGGTACTCAATCACTGTTTTAAATGCATTTAAATCTTCCTGTGAACGTGGTCTGGTACATGAAAGGCGGTCTTCAAATTTTAGTACTATACTTCCCCATCCTTCATGGTAAGACGAAGTCCGTATGCCCATTCAATGTCAAATAGTACATGTAAAGTACTAAACATGTTTGCAACATCCGAGTCGGAAAGTGCAAAAAAGCTAACATTCAAATTATTTGCAATGTTCAGCAATGTTGCTTCATCAGGATATCGGGTGCCAAGTTCATAGTTTCTTATGGTGGATTCGTTGAGTCTACATTTATCAGCCGATTCCTTCTGCATCATATCAGCTGCAATTCTAAAGTTTCGAATCAAATAGCCTATGCGGCTGGCAAATTTTTCGCCCATACAGAAGCTTTTTCTTTTTTTATTATATACAGTATAACATTAATAGTACAAAAATGAAATGTTATTATAAAACACAATACAACCGTTCGAAAATAAACTGAATAATAAAAGCGAGAGGAGGATATCTATGGAGAGTAAACGATTCATCACAGCACAGGATGTGGTGGAAGAGCTTGGAGTATCAGTATCGTATGAATATAAGCTCATACGACAACTGAATGCAGAACGTGAAGCAGATAGATTTGTGGTAATCAAAAGACGAGTCAGTAGACAGTATTTTGACTCACGAATCTACGGAACAATGGATAAGAAAGAGGAGGTTTAATGGCGGTTATCAAAAAACTGGATAGGTTACACTAAATTAGACAGTTGTTAAAAGAACTGTTATAATTAAGAAAATTAAAAGCAAGATAATCTAGAATGGCAGGAGAAAGAAGTACTTACAGTGATGCATTTAAACAAGAAATGGTTGAATTATATAACAGCGATAAACCTAGAGCTGAATTAATTCGTGCATATGAATTAACTCTTTCTGTTTTATTTTCATGGATCAATAAATATAATTCTACCGGTTCATTTAATATCGATAATAACACTTAGATCATCATTATATTATAATTGTAATAATAAATTAAATAAGAAAAAATCTAAGGATCATTATTTGACTGCTTTAGTAAAAGAAATATTTAAAAACAGTCGAAACAACTATGGCTTAAGAAAGATTAAAATAGAATTGGCTAAACTAGGCCATATTATCAGTAATAGAAGAATTAGACATGTTATGCAGGAAAACTACCTAGTATTAAGTTATACAGTTAAGCAGTATAAAGTACATCACGCAACATGTAATAATGATAATATAGAAAATAAACTCGATAGAAATTTTAACCAGGGAGAAAGAATGAAAGTAGTAGTTAGTGATCTAACATATGTTAATGATGGCAAATGGAATTGTCTTATGTTAGATTTGGATAACGGATAGATTGTAGGATATGTAGCTAGTAAGAATAAAAATTCTAAATTAGTAAAAAAAGCACTTTATTCAATAAAATATGATTTACGAAAAATAAATTTGTTTCACAGTGATCGAAGAAGTGAATTCAAAAATGAAGATATTGAAAAAGTATTAAAAACATTTAATATAAATAGGTTATTAAGTGCTAAAGGATGTCCTTATGATAATGCAGTTGCTGAAGCAACATATAAAATAATAAAAACAGAGTTTGCGTTTAATAAAAGATTTGAAAGTCTTGAGGAACTAGAACTTGAATTATTTGATTATATAAACTGGTATAACAATGTGAGGATACACGGTTCACTTGGCTATAAGACACCAGTTGAATTTAGGATGTTCTCATAGAAATTGTCCAAAAAAGTGTTGACAATCCACAATGACATTGAATCAGATAAACAAATATAAAACAAAATTTGAGAAATCTGATTGGTAATCGTTGATGAATTAGGGTACTATTTCTTTGACAAAGAACGTGGAGAAATACTCTTTAATTTATTATCGTCCCGTAATCAAAAAGAAGTAACTATTATAACATCAAACCTCTCATTTGACCGATGAAATAAAATATTTAATGATTCAGTGTTAGCAGGTGCAATTATTGATTGTTTAGCGTATAAGTCATATTTGATAAATATGACAGGAGATAGCTATAGAATCATAGCTACAAAAGAATGAAATGAAAAACATAGATAAAATTAAAAATAAGGCATATGATAGAGATTAATCATATTCCTTATTTGGATATAAAGTGGCTCAGTTTTAAAATGATTTGTGTATCACTTTTCGTTGACAAATACAATAGGAGAGAGTAGAATCATATAATTATTAATTAAATTAATATTCAAATATATATTGAATTTTGCTTTATATTGATGATATTATGTAATTAAAACATTGTTATCTGCTTTGTTTTTGAAGTTGCGATAAAATGAAAAATTTTCATTTTTATAAGATTTATATTATGAATTAGAAAAATAGAAAATGATAAATTTAATAAAAAATGTTAGATGTAGGTTAATATTTATATAGGAGGGGGCAAATGTGTAATAAGGATTATGAAAAATGGTATAATGTTTTTTATACAGATAATGGTCGTAAAGAGAATTATAAATTTCCAAAAATAATTAACAAAGATAATGAATATTATTCTTCTGTGATAGGTTTAATGGACAGTTTATTGACAGATATGAAAGAAGAAGATATAAATGGTGAATTTATAGAAATTGCAAAAAAATATAAGAGTATATTTAAAAATATTTTAGATGAATATTATTCAGGCAATATAATTAAGGCATACGATTTAGTAGAAAAATTAGTCAATGAATATAAAGAAAGTGATATTTTAGTTTCTAATATTTCTAAAAGCTACTCATTTAATTATTATGTAATAGGGAATAAAAAATGGGATGAATTCGTATTTTATCGAGCAAGACTAGGAAGAGAAGAACATAATTATACTAAAGATGATTTAAAACATACCCCTTTTAACATGATTTCTAAAATTGGTACTTATAGATTTAGTATTCCTGGACAACCTTGTTTATATTTAGGAACTACAACTTATGATTGTTGGTTAGAAATGAAAAAACCTCAAAATAATGAATTTAATGCAGGATGTATTTTATTAAAGAAAGACTATATAATATTAAATTTATCTATTGATGTAGGTTTTTTTACAGAGATGTCTAAAAGTATTAAACAAAATATATTAAAAGATTTATTTAAATTACTATTAGTAAGTATGGTAACTTCATATTGTATTAGTGAAGAACCTAGGTATTTTAAATCAGAATATATTATTTCACAACTATTTACATTAGCATGTAAATCAAATGAAATCGATGGTATAGCATATATTAGTAAAAGAGTTTCTTCTAATGCATTTGGTCATGATATTTGTATGAATTTAGCATTATTCATACCATATGAACATGGCAAAGAATATTCGGCGATAACAGAAAATGAAATGATAATTGGGATTCCTGTTAATTTTGCATTTTTTGATAAATTGTATTCTTCTATAACGGGTTCAATTATAGACAGGTTGCCTTTTGAACGCTCTCCGTATATAAAAAATATAGGAAATTTTGAATATCAAGTACCTTATAAGAAAACAAAATTTTACGATTTTGATAAGTATTTATATAAATTGACAAAAAATAATAGATAATATTTCTATAATCAATGATGTTAATCTTTTGTATTTGTCAATCGAAAAGTACATTTGTATTTCTTTAGATTCATAATTATCACGATTATTGAAATATTAATAAAGGCTAAAGTAACTCAATCATTTGTTGATATGTATCCTCTTTACTGGACTATCCAGTAAGGAGGGTACATATCAAAATCCTTATGCGTTACAGCCTCTTTTTAATGTTTAGGTAAGGATTGCTACTTGGTACTATGTCAAGATTTCGGACTACATAAATATGAGAAATTTAATTAATTGTTACTGACTATATAGTTGTATTCATATTCATTTGGTGATTTGAAATCACAATGTGAATGTACCCTTATCGTATTATAGAATCCTTCTATGTATTCAAATACTAATCTATATGCATGTTCATAATTTGTTATCTTAAATCTGTTTAACCACTCTCTTTTTATTAATGCGTGATATGATTCTATACATGCATTATCCCATGGTGTCCCTTTTCGCGAATAGCTTCTCTTCATTTTTTTAGTTAGCTTTTTATATTTTTTGGATGTATAGTGCACCCCTCGATCGGCATGGATCACTACTGGTTCTGCACTTTTTCTCCTCTTTTTTGCTGTTTCCAGACATTTTAATACTTCTTCTACTTCTAATGTTTTACTTAGTGTCCACGCTATTATTTTTCTTGAATACAGATCCATTATACTGTTTAAATATACAAATCCTTCATCAGCCGTCCATATATATGTTATATCGGTACACCATGCCTGGTTTGGTCTTTTTGGATTAAAATCTCTATTAAGGATATTTTTTAGTTTATTTGAAAAATCACAGTCTTTTGTTGTTATTGTATACGGTTTGATATAATGGGCTTTTATTTTGTTTTCTCTCATTATGTTTCCTACATATTTTTCGCTTATTTTTTCTCCTTCTTTTTTTAGTATTCTGGTTATTTTAGGTGCTCCATATATCTCTTTTGAATCCTTATGAATTTCTTTGATTCTTTCTGTGATTCTTGCTTTTCTGATTTTCTGTCTGCATGTTTTTCTTTTTAAATATTCATAATATCCCGATTTACTTAATTTTAGTTTTTTTAGCATACCGGTAACTGAAGCCTGTCTATCACTTTTTGATTTTTCTTTTATTTCCTTATAAAGATCCTGCTTAGTTATTTGCTAAGTCATGCCAATAGCCTTTTTTAGGACTTCTAAAGCATCCTGTGTATCTTTTAATTCTTTTTTTAATCTGGCTATTTCCTTAGCTTCATCGCTTGAATAATTACCACTCCCTCTTGAATTGATTATACCATCATTATTATTGGCATCTTTAAGCCATTTATGGACTGTGCTGTCAGCAATACCAAACTTTTTAGCAACTGCTACTTTAGATTCGTTAGGATGATCTAATACATATTGAACCACTCCCTGTTTAAATTCATCTGTAAATGTTGGTTTAGTCATTGTCATATACCTCTTTCCTGTTTTTTGATTTAAGCTTATGACATTGTACCATATACTAGCTAGTTCTTCCATTTAACCAGTCCAGTTTTTATTCTAGCATCAAAATATATATTCAATATATGTCTGACAGGTAAAATATTTTTTAAGATGGTGATCAAACAATCTTATTTTGATGTCTGAAGAATGATAAACTTTCTATGATATTTATCGCAAAGGAGGATTACAAATGAGTATATTTAATGTTTATTATGGTACTACATATAAACAAGAGCGTGTAGGAAAAATGTTTGGTCCCTAGATTAAATAAGAATGGTAAAAGAAATAAGGGATACACAACAATGACTTATGTTGAGAGATATGATTTTATTTTACATCATTCTAATAATGAAATAGTCTCTATTAGTGTAGCTATATCCAATTGTTATGATGCTAAAAAACCTCATGAATTATCTGAGATTAATAATAATTGAAATAAAGATGGATATCGTATAGATGTTAAATATTATGATTTTGATAAACCCTTAATATTATCAGAGCATAAATCTTGACTTAAAGCAAATTATACTAAAAATAGTGCCTTTACAATTGGTGGAACAGGTAAGCAACAGTATATGTGTACATTAGATGATAATCATGCTAGATATCTTTTAAACAAGATTATTGAATTACAAGTTACAAATAATACTATTTCAAAATTAAAAGAAGCATTATCAAGTCTTGTTCATTAAGTAATATAATAACGTGTTAAAAAGAGATAATTCATTTTATGGACAATTAGATTAATTATCTCTTTTTTCATATGTTGTTTGAAATTGCATCATAGTAAGATAATGAACATTATATACAGATTTGATAAATCATTGTGATAGAAAGTATGAGTATGTATTGAATAAGAGAGATTAGTTATAACGACTAATATCATTTTCATATATGTTATATTTAATGATGATGTTAGTAAGTATTTATCTTATTATTTTGACATCTATATACATAATTTAAGATAATATTGTTAGTTTATACAACAATGTATAATTATAAAATTTATACTTTAATAGGAGGGAAATAAAAATATAGCAAAACCTGCACTAACATGGATTGACTTTTATATGGAATTGGCATCAAAACTTGTTGCATATAGAAATAATAGACAAAAACTACTAGAAATACTTCAAAGAATTTATCGTGAAAATAATATGAAATTTCTTAAAATTGAAAGAGATGGAATTGCTATTGACATCGATCCATTTAGGGTATTTGGAATGTTCAATAAAGGTATTACTAAAGATAATCGAATATTAATACTTGAAGGTATTGCAAAGGAATTTGATGTTAAAAGAGATGTTCCATCTGATTTTGATGGTATACCTGTATTAAACAACCAAAATTCCTTATTTCTCTATTTTAAGGATGATAGACAACCTGAAGATATAGATAATCCTTGGGATATTTTTGAAGAAGCAATAAAGTATGCTGATAATCCAGAACAAAGAACTATTAGTAATATCGCAGATTATTATGATAAAGTAATAGGTCAATTAGGAGTTAAATGGAATATTACTATGGGATTATATTGGATTCGTCCTTATATATTTGTTAATTTGGATTCAAAAAATAGAGACTTTTTAATTTCTGAAAAGTTAATTGATAATAATATATTTGATAATTTAGGTAAACTAAAACGATTACCTACAGGTAAGGATTATTTTTTGTTATGTGAGTATCTAAGAATGAAATTTAACGAAAAGGAATATGAGTATCATTCCTTCCCAGAACTTTCATTAGCAGCATGGACTGCTACTAAAAAGAATAAAAAAGAAACAGATATTGAATTAGAAAATGATAATAACAGTGAGACTACTTACTGGTCTTCAAAAGAAGAGTACGATCCAGGATTAACAGTCAATGATTGGGTTACTTTTTTAAAAGAGGATAAAAAGAGATATCTAGCTACTTTAGAACTACTGAAAGCAATTTTAGAACTTGGTGGAGAAGCTACTTGCACAAGTGTAGGTGAATTATTAGGTGAACATCCAACAGCATGTTCTAGTAGAGGTAACACACTAGGTAAAAGAGTAAAAAATAAGTATAATCTTTTGCCATGTATGGATGGTGAGAAAGAAAGATATTTTCCGATTCCTTTTGTGGGGAGATATGTATATGAAAATGGCGTTAAATTATATTCTTGGAAATTAAGGAATGAATTAAAAGCTACTTTAGAAAGTATGAATTTAGGTGAAGTGAACACTCTTGAGCAAGTAACAGATATTAATAAAAATACGATATTATATGGGCCACCTGGCACAGGAAAAACATATAACACTGTTGTTTATGCTGTTGCAATCATTGAAAACAAAAAGTTACAGGCTGTTAAAGATGAAGATTATTTAGAGGTCTTTGAAAAATATAATACATATAAATCAAAAGGACTTATTGAGTTTACAACATTTCATGAATCTTACGGGTATGAAAAATTTATTGCAGGAATAAAAACTGTAATGGATCATTATGATAAAAATTATAGTGATATCCAATATGAGCTTAGTTCGGGACTATTTAAAAGTTTTTGTGAAAAAGCCAGTTGTCAATCAATAAGATTAAATAGCGAAGTAATCCAATTAAATAATTCTTTATCAGCATGGTCAATTAATTTAGATAATGTTTCTTCTAATTCAACTTATGAAGAATGTATTAAAAATGACTATATTAAACTGGAATATGATGATATTAAAAATGATGAAATGATTTTTAGTATCGATAAACAACAAATAATATATGATTTTAAATATAATATTCAGATAGGGGACATTGTTTTATTATGTAGCAATACATCATCTATTAATGCGATTGGTATTGTAACTGGTGAGTACAGCTGTCACAAGGAATATGAAAATATTAGTATTTTAAGAAAAGTCTCTTGGTTTTTTAAAAACTTAAATACAAAGATTAACGAAATAAATGACAAATTTATTTTACCACTAGTACCAATCGCTAAATTAGATCTGTCTTATTTAGATGTTATTGATCTAATTACTCAATTGGCTGATGATACAATAGAGATTAAAGAAAATAATCATAACTATGTTTTTGTCATCATTGAAATAAATCGTGGCAATATTTCAAAAATATTTGGTGAATTAATTACTTTAATTGAAACAACTAAACGGATTGGAGAGCCTGAAGCTATGGAAGTAAGATTGCCATATTCACAAAAGCTTTTTGGAATTCCTAATAATGTTTATATTATTGGAACAATGAATAATGCTGATCGTTCTATTGCAACGATAGATACTGTTTTGTGTAGAAGATTCAACTTTAAAGAAATGTTACCTGATATGAGTGTACTCGAAGGTATTTATGTTGATGATGTTTCTATAAAAGATATAGTTTCTAAAATGAATAAACGGATATCTGTTTTGCACGATAGAGAACATACGATAGGCCATGCTTACTTTTTAGCATTAAAAGAAAATCCTACTGTAGAAATTCTGGGAAGAATCTTCTCTAATAAAATAATTCCTTTGTTGCAGGAATATTTCTATGAGGACTATGAAAAAATACGCCTGGTTTTAGGAGATAACAATAAAAATAATTCTGATGATCAATTTATTATTAAAGTTGTTAATGACTATAGTGAATTATTTGGAAACATTGAATTTCAATTTGATGAAACTTATACATACGAAATTAATGATTTGGCATTTGAAAATATTGAATCATATCGGCAAATATAAAAGTGATATCATTATGCAAAAGATTTATTCTATTAGTGAATATGGTTCGTTTATCCGTGATAAAAATATTTCAGGTTATACCTCATTGCCAGAAAGCACATTTGATGTATTAGAAGATTTTTTGTTATCAAATTGTAACCAGGAAACTGATGCCTTGGAATTAATGGTGTTATCATCAAAAAAAGGAATTGGTAAAATAATTAAAGCAAAAAATTATGTAGGAATAATTGCAATGAAAGATGGAACAGTTATTGAAATATTGCCAAAAATTTATTCATCAAAAAAATATGATACAAAATCTGTAAAATTGTTATTGATTGAAATGCTAAAGACATTAAAAAATACTCCTTTTAAATCTTTGCAAATGAATAATTTAGATATTGAAAAGATTCCTGTCTTAGAAATATTCATTCGCATGTATATTGATGAAGTATTTCAAATAGTAAAAAAGGGATTAAAATGCAATTATGAAACAAAATCTTCAAATGAGTCGTTATTTCGCGGAAAAATGAATTTTTCAAATCAGATTAAATATAATTACGCTCATAAAGAACGATGTTTTGTAGAATATGATGATTTCAATACAAATCGAATTGAAAACATATTATTAAAATCAACTCTTGAACTACTGTACAAGAAAACAATTTCATCTAAAAATAAAATGGATATAAAAACATTATTAAACAGTTTTCAAGATGTCAATACATCAGATAATTATAAAAAAGATTTTGATAAAATAGTTATAGATAGAAATACAAAAGATTATCAAAAAGCTCTAGTGTGGAGTAAAATATTTCTGATGAATAAAAGCTTTTCTTCATTTTCAGGATCACATGTAGCTTTTTCACTATTATTTCCAATGGAAACATTGTTTGAAAGCTATATTGCATTTAACATAAGCAAATTATTAAAAACAACAGATTATAATGTAACAATTCAAGATAGAAGATTTTACCTTTTTGATAAACCAACAAAGAAATTTGCTCTTAGACCTGACATTGTGATTCATAATGATGAGTCTTGTCATCCCATTATAATTGATGCAAAATGGAAATTGTTAGCGGAAAATAAAATTAATTATGGTATCTCACAAATCGATATGTATCAAATGTATGCATATCATAAGAAATTTAATGCTAGAAAAGTCATTTTAGTTTATCCAAAAGCTGAACAATTCATATCAAATAAAAAAATAAATTATTACTCTCAAGATGGAGTAGATATACGTATAAACTTTGTTGATTTGTTTAATTTAAATAATAGTCTAATTAATATAATTGATCTGCTTGATTAATTCATTAATAAATCCATATAAAAAGGTTAATAATTAATGTATAATAAAAATATCCAAACTAAATCAAGCTAAAAGAAAGGAATACTATAATGAAAGAAACAATAGGACAAGTTTTTTCAATCAGTAGAGATAATAAACCACTTCCATTTCTTACTATTTCTAAAGAGATATCAGATGGTATCATTTATTTCTCATTAGCTAAAAATACTGATATCTCTGCAGAAATATACTCTAATCATAAATTACTAATTGTAGTAGATGGCAATATGGAAGTATATATTTCAAATAAACAATCATTTCATCTAACAACATTAGAAATGATTGTTACTGATACTAATATTCCTATCGGTATTAAAGCAAATGAAGATGTTGTTTATACAGAAATCAATTTAAGGAGGAACGATAAAATGAATGAGTTGATCAAAGCAGGAGAAGTTTTTAAACTTAAAGATTTATTACCATATCAGGAAGGTAAAATCGTAAATATGGATTTCATCCATAACGACAAAATGAAATTTGTTGTTATGAGTTTTGATGAAGGAACCGCATTGTCAGAACATGCCGCTCCAGGAGAAGCTTTAATATTTGCTTTAGATGGTGAAGGTATCATTGGATACGAAGGAAAAGAACATGAAATCCATCAAGGTGAAAACTTCCATTTTGCTAAAGGTGGTATGCATTATGTTAAAGCTAAAGGTAAATTCAAAATGGCTTTGCTTTTAGTGTTTGAATAATTTTATCTACATGCAGATCAAATTTATTTTTGATCTGTTTTTTTGTAAAAGTAATAAATAATTGTTGTTATTTCATCAATAATGATTACAATTAAAGTATTGGAATAATAATATTTATAAAATATTTTACATAAAAAGGAGTAGTAATTATGGATAATTATCTTGATAAAATCAAAGAACAATTAAAAACAATGACTGAAAGAGAAAAAGACGAATGGATTTTAGCTCAGGTTAAGATTATGCCAGAAGATAAGCTGGAAGATGTATATAAAAGTTTAACTGGTATCAAAAAGATAATCAACATGCCAGGCCGTGATGAAATTGATGAGTTTTGTAATACGGTAAATAGTGGTGATATGTTATAGAATATTACACTTATTACGCTGAATTTCTAGATGGACGCTATTATGGTGACTGGGAATATTACTATCGTGACCTAAAAGGTGCTATGGATTTTATTGCATCAGTAATTAGTGGTTGTTATAAATTAGTAACTTTACAAGAATATCAGGAAGCATCAGAAATATTAGATCAAATATTAAAATTAAAGTTTGTAATCGAAAACGATCTAGAATCAGAAGATAATTGTCCTGAAGATTATATGGATCTAGATTTAGCTAATAGCGAACGTTTGATTCCATTAGATAAAGATAATTTGTTTAAAGCATATGTTAGTTCATATATGTATATTATTGATGATAATACTGTTTTAGCTAACAAAATAGTTTCTATTTTAGAAATGAAATTATTTGAAAACTGTGATTTATCTTTTATTATTAAAACCAATAATAAAACTTTATTAAATGACATAAAAGATAAGTTAAATGAAGATTTAATTAAATTGGAAAAAGAACATCAAGATAAAAAAGCACAAGATGAATATTATAATGATTATTACGAAGATGAAGAACAGATTGAACATATTAGATCTTTAATAGTATATTTTAAAGATTATTAAGTTATAAGGATATTTGGAGAATTCTATGAAATTAATACATAATAAATTGGTAAGAGACAAAATACCAGAAATAATAAATCAAGCTAGTAAAGAATGCAAAATAAAAATATTAAATGATGATAAATACAGCAATGAGTTAAAGAAAAAGCTATGTGAAGAAGCTAAAGAAGTTTTAGAAACTAAATCAAAGCAAGAATTAATTGGAGAAATAAGTGATGTTCTAGAAATAATTGATGCTTTAAAAGAAGTTTACAAGATTGATGATCAAGAATTAATAAAAGCTAAAAACAGTAAGGCTAATAAAAATGGTGCTTTTAAAGAAAAAATATTTTTAGAATACGTTATCGATAATAACAATGAGTGAATATATCAAACTATGGCTAGAAATCATTGAAAATATGAACAATGATAATACATATAAACTAGCTTGGGGAAGAGCATTATTAGAATTGATTCTAGAAATCGAACATGTCAAAGATGATAATATTATCTCATTTAATGATATTGCTAAAAAAATGCTTAAATATTACTGGAATCAAATATACTTCTTTAACTTAAAACAAAGTCCAGCTAAAGTGCCGGTTATTGTTCAAGAAACTGAAAAATGTATTCACTTTGTTAGTCAAAAAAAAGACTCAAATATACCAATCTGGTTTGATCAAGCTGAAATATACTTAAAACAAGACCAAAGCTTCTATCAAAAAGAAATTAAAAAAATCGCTACTAAATTAACCTATGATGTATCATGGCGTTTTAAGATAGTAAAAGGAGATTCTTTAGAAATATATAATTTGGATATTCCTAATCGTGAAGTACATTTTACAAAATCAGATGTTTATGATTTAAAAGAATATGCTTTTGTTTTATCACAATTATTGAATTATCGCTGGGCGCAGTTATTAGAAAAATTTAATAATAGTCCAAAAATTGCTTCAAAAGTAAAAGGAATATCTGATGAAAAAATTAGAAGACATAATTTAAGAAAATACCGTGATATTCTTCTGGAACAAATGGAAGATGAAAAGATAATTGATTTTTATACTGACGATATATTAGATTTTAATGATATTTCAGTTGATCATGTAATACCTTGGTCTTTTATGTATAGTGATGATATATGGAATTTAGTATTAACTTCTAAATCTATTAATTCTAAAAAAAGCAATGCTGTTCCTAGTGAACAAATAATAAAAAAATTAGAATCCAGAAATATTAAGCTTCTTAAAGTAGTCAAAGAAGAAAAATATAAAAAAGAATTACAAATTGCAATAGACAATGATTATGTAAGAAAGTTCTATCTTTCATTCAAATTATAATAATCATAATTTGAAAATAGTATTGTTAAAATCAAATATTAATTTTTACTGTATGGAGATCTGTTTATGAAAAAGCAATTAAAGAAATTATAAAATTTAATAAAGAAAGAGATTGGGATCAATTTCATTCACCAGAAAATTTAGCAAAATCAATTGCTATTGAAGCAGGGGAGTTATTAGAATGTTTTCAATGGGATAATAATTATAATAAAGAAGCGGTATGTGAGGAATTGGCAGATGTGGTAAATTATTGTATTCTTATGGCCGATAAACTAAATGTTAATCTAGAAGAGATTGTGTTGAATAAGTTGGAAAAAAATCGTCAAAAGTATCCAGTTGAAAAATCTAAAGGGAGTTCCAAAAAATATAACGAGTTATGATTGTATATCAAAAAAATAATTTTTATATGGTGTAAAATTAGATTTAATTGAAGATAAACTCAAACAAGAAAACAGTACATAAAAATTTATCAAAAATGCTATATAGTTTTTTACTAAATCAAAGGTGAAACTATTTACATTGATTATATTATTGATTGTTGTAAAAATTAATCAAGAGATATAAAATTACACCGATCAATATTCTTTGGATTAACTATACAACAATGCATATTTTCATTTTTGTCAGTTTATTTATATGTAGAAAAAAGTATCGTGGTTTTGTGTTTTGTTTGTAAACTATTTGTTACATTATATTAGATTTTTGATAGTTGACAAATAATTAAAATTTTAATAAACTTTAATAGAATTGAATAAACTGGTTCGAAAGCCAAACCCAGTATAAAAAACTAAGAATAATAATGAAAGTGGCTTTGCCACTTTTTATTATTATTTGGCTTCAAACTGTAATTTTGGAGAGGTAAGAAAATGAAAAAAAGAAAAGATTTAATTAAGATGATTACTTTAAACGGCATGGTTGCTACTGTTTATGCGGTGTTAACTTTGATGATCCAACCGCTGGCATATCGAGAATTGCAATTAAGGTTATCAGAGATTGTTGTATTATTAGCATTTTATAACAAAAAGCTAATACCAGGGCTAGCAATAGGATGTTTTATAGCAAATATTCCTTCACCTTTAGGAATTATTGATTGGATCGTAGGTCCGGTTAGTACATTAGTTGTATGTTATTTTATGAATAGAGTAACGAATATTTATCTTTCGGCTTTAATTGGTTCGCTAGCAACAGGATTAATTATTGGTGGGGAATTGAGTTTAGTTTATCATATACCTTATTTAATTAATGCACTGTATGTTTTTATTGGTGAAGCAATTGTATTATATTTAGGAACATTTATTTTTAAACGATTAGAAAAGAATGTTAAATTTATAGAATATATTAAGGAGTAATTATGGAGCGTTATAGTCATATCTTAGAAAAAGATAAAAGAGAAATAGTTTTGTTAAAGTCAAGACCATGTATATGGGGTAAGTGTTCGTTTTGTGATTATATTGAAGATAATGATGTTAATCAAGATGAAAATAAGAAGATTAACGATGAGGTATTGAATAATGTAACTGGTCAATATGGAGTATTAGAAGTTATTAATTCAGGTAGTTTTTTTGAACTACCTGATGAAACAATAGAAAGAATATATAAAATTATTGTTGAAAAGAAAATAAAGAGATTATATATTGAAGCTCATTATTTATATAAAAAGAAGATAAAAGCTTTAAGAGAAAAATTCAAAATAGAGATTATAGTAAAAACTGGTATCGAAACTTTTAATGATGAAATGAGAAACAATGTTTTAAATAAAAATGTTCATTTTGATAAAATCGAAGAAATATTAGAAGATTTTGATTCACCTTGTTTGATGGTTGGTATCCAAGGTCAAACTAAAGAGATGATTAGAAAAGACATTGAAATACTAACCAAATATTTTGATCATGGAACAATTAATATATATCGTAATAATTCTACGCCAATAAAAAGAGACGAAGAATTAATAAAATGGTTTGACAAAGAATATCATGATTTAAAAAATAATAGAAAATATGATTATTTAGGAATCCCGACTGATTTTGGGGTTGGAGATTAGAATTTAGATATAAATTAAATACTAATAAACATATACCAAGAAGATAGTTTCTTTGAAATAGTTATTAATATTGCTTTATGATAGTTATATCTTATTTACGTTAAAATATGATGTTTCACTAATATAACTTATGGTTATATTAAAAGAAGCAGCTATATTAAAGAACTTACTAAAGAAAAACAAGAATAACTAGCATATTGTATCTTGAGGAATTAGTATAAAATTGATAAAATAGGTATGTAAAAAAAATATTTAGATTAGGAGTGGAATATATGGCTATTTTAGCAGGTGATTTTAGAACAGGATTAACTTTAATTGTTGACGGTGATCCTTGTCAAGTTTTAGATTTTCAACATGTAAAACCAGGTAAAGGAGCTGCCATCTTAAAAACAAAGATGAGAAACTTAAAAACTGGTGCAATTCAAGAAAGAAACTTTAATGCTTCTACTAAGTTTGAAGCAGCAAACATTTCTAGAAAAGAAGCTCAATATTCATATCAAGCAGATGGTACATATTATTTTATGGATATGGAAACATATGAAACATATGAATTGGCTGAAGAACAAGTAGGAGATACTAAATACTATATTATTGAAGGTTCAACTGTTTCATTAATGTTCTTTGAAGGATTATTATTATCAGTATCAGTTCCAGAAAAAGTTGAATTAACAGTTGTGGAAACAGATCCAGCAATTAAAGGAGCACCATCTAACCAAACAAAAGATGCTGTTACTAATACTGGATTAACATTAAGAGTTCCTCAATTCATTGAACAAGGAGAAGTAATTGTTGTATTTACAGCAGATGGTAAATACTCAGGAAGAGCTTAATTAAGCTCTTTTTTAAAATTATGAATAAAATTGTCTTAATTACCGGAGGAGCTCAAGGCATTGGTAGAGCTATTGCTATTGAACTAGCAAAACAGGGCTATGATATAGTAATTAATTACTTAACATCGTCAAAAGAAGCTCAGTCATTGAAAGAGATGATTATTAAACAATATAATGTTCGTTGTATGATAGTTAAATGTGATGTTTCTAAAGAAGACAAAGTTGATGAAATGGTTTCATTGATTGAAGATACTTTTGGTGGAGTTGATATTTTAATCAATAATGCTGCAATTGATTTATCAAACTTATTTCATTTAAAAAATGCTGAAGAATTTAGAAAAACATTAGATGTAAATGTAGTAGGGGCATTTAATTGTAGTAAGCGGGTATATCGTCATATGATTGATCAAGAATATGGAAGAATAATAAATATTTCTTCGACTAATGGGATTAATACTTATTATCCAATGTGTATTGATTACGATGCAAGTAAAGCGGCATTAATTTCAATGACGCATAATCTGGCTTTTGAATTTGCACCATATGTTAATGTAAATTGTATTGCCCCAGGATTCATTGGTACTGAAAATGAATTAGATGGATATGATGAAGAGTTTTTAAAAGAAGAAACAGAAAAAATAATGGTCAACCGTTATGGTAAACCAGAAGAAGTAGCTTATTTAGTTAAGTTTTTAATTAGTGATGAAGCAAATTTTATCAATAATACGATAATTCGGATTGATGGTGGACAAAAGGGAAGCTGTTAAAAATTATTTAAGATTTATAAATTTGGCATAGTCGAGCAAGTCGTCTATGCCTTTTTCCTTTAAAGAGAATACTTTAAAATTTGGATAGTTAAAAAGGAGCACAATAATGTATAGTGCTCCTTTAATCAAAGTTATTTTATTACATGACAGCTTAGAATTCTATAATATTTAAAGCATTCAACTGCTTTTTCATCAATTACTTCACCACAAACCAAAATCGGAACTGCCGGTGGACAACCAACAGAAGCTTTCGCTAAGACTCTACCAACACATTTATCGATAGGTAATGTTTCAAAAGGTGAAAGCATTGCCTCACGAATTGACATAGATGCAGTCGGATAAGAAAATTGAGGTAGTGAAATATTAATTGCTTGCTTACGGGGAATTTTTAATAAATAATCAGTCAAATATTGAATATCCGCTTCTTTAAGTGAAGGCGTAAACATAAAAACAACATAGTCTGGATCAGAAAATTCCACAATTATATTTTGCTTTGCTAATAACTTAGCAAATTCATTTCCACTATATCCATAATCCTTTGTAGCAATCGTTAATTTAAGTGGTTCATTACCAATAAGCTGATAGCCATTTTCGACAAGCTTTTGCTTCATAGTATCAATAATTGGAATAAAATCAGTTAATTTATTTGTCAGTTGTTCTAAATATACATTCGCTAAATCCAAAGATTGCAGTATCAAATAAGAAGGACTTGTAGATCCAAATAATCTAAATGCTTCTTTTACATCACTATCTAAAAAAGATAATCGTTTTTTTGATAGATGAAGATAAGCCCCTCCGGTTAATACAGGAAGTGTTTTATGAGCTGAGTCACAACACATGTCACAACCTAAATCAATTGGATGCAATGAAGTAGGGAGAAACTTCAAATAAGCGCCATGTGCATTGTCTACTAGTAATAAGACATCATATTTATGACAAACATTTGCTAATTCAAAAATTTTAGCTTGATTACCTAAGTAATCAGGTGAAGTAATATAAACAGCCACAGGTAATTGTTTAGCTTTTTTTAATTCTTTATCAAGTGTATCTGGTTCAATTAGACAAGATAGATACGTATTATGGGGCGAATATAACCACTTTACTGAAAAGTCTAATAAGGCAACAGCACTAATAAATGTGCTATGAGCATTTCTTGCAGCCCAAATTAAAGGATTTTTAGATTTTTCTTTTGCATATTGTAAAGTTAGTGATAACATCGCACGAATAGCATGTGAAGAACCTTCCGTTGAATAGAAGGTTCGCGAATTAAAAAGCTTACTTGCATTTAATTCACTTTCTTTGATGATGCCATGAGCTTCATATAAACTATCTGCTCCAACGATTTCGGTGATGTCGTAAGCCTCACACCCTAAATAGGAAGCTCCTTTATGACCAGGCATATGAAATCGTTTGGGATTTTGCTTATTATAACGGACAATAAAATCTTGAATTGGTGTTTTCATTATTCATTTCCTGAAAAAGCTCGATTGATGGCTACCATAATTGCACATTCCATTCTTTTGCGGAATAACTCACACCCAGCTTCATAAACACCAGTAATTGAACCTGTAGCATGGTATGCATTTGCTGCACAACCACCTGAACAATAAAGTCTTGCCCAACAGTCTTTGCATTCTGGATGAGCGTAAACGTTACATGAAGCAAATTTATCTTGGATTTGATGATTTGTTACACCTTTCCAAACATCACCTAATTTAAATTTTTCATCACCGACGAATTGATGACAAGGATATAAATCGCCCCAAGGAGTAACTGCCATATATTCAGTTCCTGAACCACAACCAGAAATTCTTTTATAAATACAAGGACCACCAGTAAGATCAATCATATAGTGATAGAAAGTGAACGGGTCGTTTTCTTTATCGTGTTTTAACATAAGTTCAGCCAGTTTTTCATATTGATCCATTACAATTTCCATATCTTCTTTGGTTAGAGCAGATGGATCATCAGCCCCGCTTACAACGGGCTCCATACTTAGTTCACGGAAACCAAGATCTAACATAGTTTGAACATCTTTTAAAAAGTCAGGATTTGCATGTGTAAAGGTACCACGCATATAATAGTCTTTGCCACCACGGGCTTCAACAAGCTTTTGGAATTTTGGGACAATTCTTTCCCAACTTCCTTTGCCGGCATAATCCACACGATAACGATCATGAATTTCTTTACGACCGTCTAAACTCAATACTACATTACTACATTCACGATTGGCAAATTCAATTACTTCATCATCAATTAACATTCCGTTTGTTGTTAAAGTAAAACGGAAATTTTTATTTTTTTCTTTTTCAATTGAACGAGCATAAGCCACTAAATCTTTTACCACTTGGAAATTCATTAGCGGTTCACCACCAAAAAAGTCAACTTCAAGGTTATGACGAGTTCCTGAGTTTTCAACTAAAAAGTCAAGAGCCTGTTTACCAACCTCAAAACTCATTAAAGCACGTTTACCTTTATATTTCCCTTGGCTTGCAAAGCAATACGAGCAATTAAGATTACAAGTATGAGCAACGTGTAGACACAAGGCTTTTACAACACCTGATGTTTTTTCTTTTAAAGTTCCAGCCATCGATTCAAAGGTATCATCAGCAAAAAGTTTTCCAGCATCTTTAAGTTCAGTGATTTGTTGATAGCATTCATACAAATCATTTTCGCTAATATCTAATCGATCTTTATAAATTTCTTTCATTTCTGAAATTAATGTGTCTTTATCTTTATCAGGATACTTGGCTATCATTTCATAAGCTACTTCATCAACTGCGTGAACAGAGCCTGAACAAACATCAAGGACGATGTTATATCCACCTAATTTATATTGATGTATCATATTTTAATTTCTCCTTTATAATATAAAAAATGTCGCCAAGTAGGCGGCATTATTTTTTTGATTTAAATTACTTCTCGTTTTTCTTGTTTGTGTTTTCACATTTCTGATTAGCAATACCACAGCTAGTTTTGCAAGCAGATTGACAAGATGTTTGACACTCACCACAACCACCGTTTTTGGCGCTATCACAAAGATTACGAGTTTCAAGAGTCATAATGTGTTTCATAATAAACCTCCCAATTGTAATTTTTTATAGGTATCGATATTTTATACATTATTGAATAATATCTCGACTAAAGTTTATCATTTTTATAACAAAAAGTCCATAGCTTATTGCCATTTAAAAAAACGAGAAAAACATTTTAATCTAACTTATTTTCCATATTTGATAATGCTAGTAAAATCGATAGCTTTCCATATTCAAATGTTAAACCACCTTGTAAGTATAATGTATAAGGTTCAATAACAGGCGCATCAGCACTTAATTCAATCGTACTACCTTGTGTAAAGCTACCAGCAGCCATAACTTCATCAAATGGATACCCAGGCATTGGTGCTGGCAAAACATGAACAAAAGAATCAATAGGACTTGTCTGTTGAATACCTTGAGTAAAACTTACTAAATTATCTTTAGTTTTTAGTTCTAAAGTTTGAATAATATCAGTACGAAATTCATCATAGCGAGGAGACACATTAGAATATCCTAGCTTTTCTAACATATAAGCTGTAAACACAGCTGTTTTTAAGGCATTTTTTACAGCATTAGGGGCCATAAATATTCCCTTAAAAAAAGTATTGTTTAAATTAAAGTTTGCACCTAAGTCTTTTCCAATTCCCGGAGCCGTTAAACGCTCAGCAACCATGTGAATCAATATCTCATTTCCAGCAACATATCCACCTGTAGGAGCAATTCCACCACCAAGATTTTTCATTAATGATCCAACAACAATATCAGCACCAGCATGTCCAGGTTCTTTAGTTTCTACTAATTCTCCATAACAGTTATCTACCATGATAATAACATCTTGATTAACTGTACGGATCTTATTAATAATTCTTTCGATTTTTGAAATAGAAAGTGATTTACGATGAGAATATCCTCTTGATCTTTGAATTTCTACCAACTTAACATTATTCTCTTTCAATCGATTGATAATACTTTCATCATCAAAATCATCATTAATCAATTCAATCTGTTCATACTTAACACCATTTGCTTTTAAAGACAGACTAGAATTACCACTAATTCCAATCATTTCTTGTAAAGAATCATATGGAGCTCCAGTTAATGAAATCATTGTATCTCCATGTTTTAACAGCGCAGAAAGCGTTAAATAAATTGCATTTGTTCCACTCATAATTTGTGGTCGCACTAAAGCATCTTCACAACCAAGAACAGTAGCAAAAATCTTTTCTAATTTATTTCTTCCTTCATCATAATTTCCATATCCATTAATATCACTAAAATCAGAATAAGAGACTCTATTTTCAATAAATGCAGATAATATACGGTTAGAATTCGTTAAACAAACCGCATCAATTTCCTTATAGATATCTTTTAAAACTGTATCAGATTCCTTAGCTAATTCTAGTAAATCTGGATTAATTTGTTCGAGTATCAAATATAAAACCTCCTATAAATAATTCATTGCTTATTATACACGAATATTATTGATTTGTGTTGTTATTTAGGAAAGTAAATGAGATATAGTAAAAAATATGTAAGATATTTTTATTAATTGGTTTATATATTAAATCATTATTTGCTGACATTTGAAAAACAGATAAACATATTTTTATTGATAATATAATAGTTATAGTGTTATTGATATAATTATATATGTATATGATAAAACAAGTAAAAGAACAACTAGAGAAACTTAAAACATTTTTTATAATTTTTAATATAGTATGTCAAAAATTAATATTGAAATAAAATGATAAATATATTACAATATAATGATTTGAAATAATAAATTCAAATGGAAGGTGCGGGGCGAAAGGAGAATGTTATAAATGAAACATTATGAATATGTGAAAAAATCTGAATACATGCCAGTGAAAAAAGAATTGATAAAATTGATTAACTTGGTACAAGATGATTTAAGAAAAAAATTTACTTTTCGCTTTGATTTTATAGGTAGCTCTAGCAGAAATATGATTACTTGTGATTTTTCAACTAATGAAGGTTATGACTTTGATGTTAATATTGAAGTTAATGATCCAGATGAAAGATATAGTGCAAAAGAATTAAAAAAATTATTGATGGAATCATTTGATAAAATAATTGATGAAACACAAGGTATTGATGATAGGTATGGAAACATTTATAGACATTGTAGATATGAGAGCTTACTTCATCCGGTTAATATGGATTCCTTCAATAATTTAAAATATAGTCATTGTGAAAATAGTACTAGGGTATTTACGATTAAAGTACATGAATCTAATAAAGCAAAGATTAAATACGGCTGTGATTTTGCAATTGTAAATAATTTTATTGAAAAGAAAGAAAAAAAGCAACAATACATTCACTTTAATAAAAGTACCAACCCACCTTCTTATAATTGGCAGTTACAAGAAAAAGGATATAATATATCTAAAAAAGAACAATTTATAAGTAAACGAAAACTTGTACATGAACTAAAAAAAGTATATTTAAATAAAAAAAATAATAATATGTATAATAAAAAATCACGTTCATTATATGCTGAAGCAGTTAATGAAGTATATAATAAATATCAATAAAGGATTAGCTTAGTTTTAATAGTTTTGCAATAATAATTATAATTAGTAGTTGCACACTAAAGTTGGTATTATAGATTAATTAAAATAGGGAGAGAGCGGGTTTAATTGATTAATGCAAAATATAATATGATAATTATTAAAGGCGAGATAAAGACAAGAGAAATAGTATCGTGTCAATATAATCGAAATACTAAAAAATGGGATGTGGAATTTAATAATGGAAAGAAATATTCATATAGTTATTTAAATGTACAAAAATTAAAAGATCCACAAATTTTAAATCCTAAGATGTATCGTATTAGTAGAGATGGACGAGAATTCTTTAACATAAAGGCTATTTATGTATTTACTGGCAAGCATGAATCTTATTGGCATATTTGTTTTAATAACGGTAGTACGACAGATTATCGGCAAAGTGACTTGGACATAGTTGAATCTTGTTTTAATCATAAGCAATCTGCAAATGTATTCGAATATTTAAAACAAATTGCTGCTTTAAACGATATCAAAAATGAAGAGACTAATGAAAAATTATTATCAAAACGGTTTGAAAAAATATCATTTGTTAGTAAAAATATAGCATTGGCAAAATATCTAAACCCATCATTATTAAAAGCTAATGAGAGTAAAAACGAATATATACCTATTTTTCCATTTGGATGTAATAATAGTCAATATAAAGCAGTTAAAAATGCTATGGGAAATCAGATAAGTGTTATTCAAGGCCCTCCAGGAACTGGCAAAACACAGACAATATTAAATATTATTGCTAATATCTTGATGGAGGGAAAAACAGTTCAGATAGTGTCTAATAATAATTCAGCTACTGAAAATATATTTGATAAATTATCTTCGAATAAATATAATCTAGGATTTATTGTTGCAACATTAGGGAATTCTAAAAATAGGAAATTGTTTATTGAAAATCAAGAAATAAATTATCCTAATTTTTCAACATGGAGATCTAAAGAAAATCCGATTGAATTACAACACAAAATATCTGAGCAATCAACGCAATTAAAAAGTATTTTTGATAAAAAAGAAAAATTAGCGACTTTAAAACAGGAACTGTCACAGTTAATTACAGAATTAAAATATTTTAATCAGTATGTTGATGAATCTAATGTCAGCATAGAAAATATAAAATTTAAGAAAAATATTTCTTCAAAAAAATGGATGGAATTGTGGCAAGAATGTCAAATGATTTCTGATGAAGATAAATCAATAGGAATCTTATTTAAAATAAAAAATTTTTTTAAATATGGTATGACGAATTGGAACTTTTACAAGCAAGATATGTCTAAAATAATTACAACATTTCAGGCAATGTTTTATTCTACAAAGCAAATAGAATTAACTACAGCAATTGAAGGTCTTGAAACATATTTGAATACTGTTAATGAGGATTTATTAACGGATTTATGTAATGATTCAATGATTATTTTAAAGGATAAATTAGCAAGAAAATATGGTGCTAACCAAAAACGTAAAATATTTAATGAAAATGATTTGTGGAAAAATCCATTTAAAATTTTAGAAGAGTATCCAGTTATTTTGAGTACAACTTTTTCTTCAAAAAATTCTTTAAATTCCGATGTGGTATATGATTATTTGATTATGGATGAAGCATCACAAGTAGATATTGCAACCGGAGCATTAGCACTTTCTTGTGCAAAAAATGTTGTAATTGTAGGAGATACAAAGCAATTGCCAAATGTTGTTACTGATGAAATAAAAGAAATGACACAAATTATATTTGAAAATTTTAATATCAGTGAAGGATATAAATATACAAATAGCTTTTTACAATCAATTTTAGATGTTATGCCAAATGTTGCACAAACAATGTTAAGGGAACATTATAGATGTCACCCTAAAATAATTAATTTTTGTAATCAAAAATTTTATCATGGTGAGTTAATTATTATGACAACAGATAAAGGGGAAGATGATGTGTTGTCAGTAATTAAAACTGTAAAAGGAAATCATGAGCGAGATCATTATAGTCAACGTCAAATTGACATCATTAAAAATGAAATAATTCCAAAATATTCTTTAAATAATAATGAAACAGGAATTATAACACCGTATAAAAATCAAGTAAAAGCTCTAAATAAAGAAATCAGTGATATTGATGCAGCGACAGTACATAAATTTCAGGGCAAAGAAAAAGATAATATCATAATATCTACTGTAGATGATGTAATATCTGATTTTGCAGATGATTCATATTTAATCAATGTTGCTGTATCAAGAGCAAAAAAGAGATTAATCTTAGTTGTATCGGGAAACGAACAATCTAAAGAGCGGAATATAACTGATTTAGTGGAATATATACAATACAATAACTTTGAGGTTATTGACAGTAAAATTTATTCAATATTTGATTATCTTTATAAGCAATATACAGAAGAAAGAAAAACATATTTACAAAAACATAAAAAGATTTCAGAGTATGATTCAGAAAATCTAATGTATTCATTACTTGAAGAAATCCTAATTGATAATAAATATTCCAGTTTGGATGTAGTTTGCCATTTTCCACTAAATATGTTGATTAAAGATCCTAAATTGTTAGATGAAAAAGAGTGTCAGTATGCTATGAATCCAGCCACACATATTGATTTTTTAATATATAATACAGTTAGCAAAAAACCTGTATTAGCAATTGAAGTAGATGGATATGACTATCATAAAGAAAACACTGTACAAGCTTCACGTGATTTAATGAAAAATGATATTTTAAAATTATATGAAATACCATTATTAAGATTTAAGACAAATGGAAGTTGTGAAAAATCAAAAATTATTCAAGAGCTAGATAAATATATTGCATAAGTTAGTCATAAAAACATATCTTTATTCAATTAATAAATATTTTAAATAAAATCTTATAACTATATTTATGGCAAATTTAATAGCTAAAAAGGTATCTATAAATAAGCTTTAGATACCTTTTTTAGTACGAATTGATGGATTTTTTTGCATGAAAAATTCTTTTAGTTTATATTTTTTAGCAATATCTTTATTAAAAATAATATATTGTTTAGCTTTGGAAACAACTAAAACATAATTAGTAGTTTCTAGATATTGATTAAAGTGCTGGTAATTAATATCAACATGGGCATTAGTATTTGTATTTGTTATTGCTAAAAATTGATCATCAAATTTATATTTATAAATAATTTCATCACCAGTATTTGTTTCTTGGAATCGTTCATAGATAAGATGAGAATAATTTTTCTTTTGTCTATATAAAAAATATTGAAGTACAGCAATAGCAACTATAACTATCAAAAATAAAACAATATTTGTTGCAAGATTATTTTGTAAACAATTTATTAATACATAAATTAAGATAAAAATTGAACCACCATTAATAATATAAACATTTCTTTTAGGAAACATCGCTTCAGATATTTCATTAGAATCACTAATTTTAAATGTACATATAATCTCCATAAAATTCACTTCCTTTAAATTTAGTCAATTAAATAATTTAGATTTCAATTATCCTACTATCAACTTGCAACGCTAGTGAAATACTTTTAATAAATTCTTTTCGAACATCATCAATTAAATTCAAACACCATTTAATACCACAACCAAAACAAATTTGAGAACACATATCATAAAGTTCTTCAGGATTAGATTGATTATGAATTTGATTACTTTCCTGAGCCTTTTTTATTAAAATACAAACAACCGTTTTTACCATATCAATTTCATCAAAAGTTCCATGATTGTTTTTAAGATTTGTGATAAAAAGCTGAGCATATAAATCCTTAGTAAATACCTGCATTCGTTCAATAATTAGATCAAAGACATAGATGATTTGTTGCCAGTAATTATCAGCAGAAGTAATATTAACAATCAAGTCATATAATTCATCATTAATTTGATCAAAAAAATAAGTTAATATATCCTCTTTTGATGAAATATAACGATAAAAAGTTGTTTTAGTTATATTACATTTGTCACATATATCATTAATAGTTACATTATCATATCCCTTTTCTTTAAATAAATTATATGAAATACTAATTATATTCTTTTTAACATCTTTGTACATATTATCACCATTTTTACTATAACAAATATTTAATGCAGATGCAAAAAAGATATTGATGAAAGCGCTTTATAGGTGTAAAATATTACTAGAGTAACATTTTATAATACCGTGTTGTAGGAGGGAATTAAAATGAATTATGAAAAATTATTTACACCAATGAAAATAGGTAAGATGGAAGTAAAAAACCGTTTATCTTTTTCACCAATGGGGACAAACTCAGCATTTACTAATGGTCGAAAAGATGAACAAGAAATTGATTATTTCATTCGCCGTGCTAAAGGTGGCGTAGGGATGATTGTTAATGGTTGTCAAATGTTAAATGAAGCAATCGCCCAAGGGTCAATGGAAGGATATCTTGATAGTTATTCAGTTTTACCAGCACTTACTAGTATGGTTGATGGGGTTCATCGTTATGGTGCTAGAATTATTTGTCAAATTTCACCAGGTACAGGAAGAAATGCTTTCCCTGATACTAACGGAAATCCGCCAATGTCAGCTTCTGCTATTCCAAGTGCTTTTGATCCAAACGTTATTTGTCATGCTTTAACAAAAGATGAAATTAGTAATATTATGAAAATGACAGAATTTGCAGCTGGTGTTGCACGTGACGCTGGATATGATGGTATTGAAATTCATGCTCATGCAGGATATTTAATTGACCAGTTTATGTCTCCTTGCTGGAACAAAAGAACTGATGAATATGGAGGATCATTTGAAAATAGAGCTAGATTTCCACGAGAAATGGTTGCTGCTATTAGAAGAGCTGTTGGGCCTGATATGCCAATTATTTTCCGTATTTCATTAGATCATCGTTTTGAAGGCGGTCGTACTTTAGAAGAATCAATGAAATTATTAGAAGCTTTAGATGATGGAAACATTGATGCTTTTGATATTGATGCTGGAAGTTATGAAACATTAGATTATATTTTCCCACCAGCATATTTAGGAACAGCTTGTATGGATTATGTTTGTAAAGAAGCAAGAAAACATACTGATAAACCACTTTTAAATGCTGGAAATCATGATCCTGAATCAGCCCTTAGATTAATTGAATCTGGTGAAGCAGATTTTGCATCATTAGGTAGACCTTTGATTGCTGATCCTGATTTACCAAAAAAATTAATGAAGGGATTAAGAAAAGAAGTAAGACCATGTATTCGCTGTAATGAATTCTGTATTGGACGTATTTGGAATAATCATACTAAATTAGGATGTGCTGTTAATACTGAGGCAATGGAAGAAGTAAGATTCCATCTTGAAAAAACAGATGATCCTAAAAATGTTGTTATTGTTGGTGCAGGGCCTGCTGGTTTAGAAGCTGCTAGAGTTGCGGCATTAGAAGGACATCATGTTTCAATTTATGATAAAGGTAGTCGTTTAGGTGGAACAATGAGAACAATTGCTACAGCTAAATTTAAAACAAAGATTAAAGAATTAGCAGATTATTTTGAATACCAGTTAGATAAATTAGGTGTTGACGTTCATTTAAATACTACTGTAACTGGTGAAGAAGAATTTTTAGAAAAAGCAGATGTGATTTTTGTTGGAACCGGAACTGTACCAGTAACTCCAAATATTCCAGGTATTGATAATAGTAAGGTTATTGATATTATGGCAGCACATAGTGATGAAAGTTTAATTAAAGGTGATAACATCGTTGTTTGCGGTGGCGGACTTTCTGGATGCGACGCAGCTTTAGAACTTGCAAGTGAAAAAGGTAAAAA
Organism: Erysipelatoclostridium sp. An15; assembly: GCF_002160675.1. NCBI lineage: Bacteria > Bacillati > Bacillota > Erysipelotrichia > Erysipelotrichales > Coprobacillaceae > Thomasclavelia > Erysipelatoclostridium sp. An15. Next base: position 4,212 of record NZ_NFLA01000030.1, on the reverse strand, counting down.
AGTTACAATTATTGAAATGACTGAAGAATGTGCCAAAGATGCTATGTTTATTAATAAGATTACATTATTTAATCAATTAGCTAAAAATAATGTTACTTTAATGACAAACACTAAAGTTGTTTCAATTGATGATGATGGTGTCCATGTTGAAACTTCTAAAGGAGAAAAAATTGTTGAAGCAGATACAATTATTTCAGCCTTTGGTATGAAACCTTTAACTGATATTGCTGATATAATTGACAGTAAATATCATAATAAAACTCGTAAAATTGGAGACTTATATAAAATTGGAAAAATCGGTAATGCTATTCGTGAAGGATATTATGCCGGTTCATCAATTGACTAGTTAAAAGGCTATGCTTTAAAACATAGCCTTTTAATATTTATAATTGTATAAATATATTGACTTAAGTTAGTTGAACATATGAAAGTATGTTAAAACCATGGAGTGGTAAGTAGTTATGCAAAAAAATCTTTTTGAGGAAAGCGATAGCTTGAATGAAGAATGAAAGTAGCGCCTTGAGATGCAAACAAATAGTAGAGACTTATAGTTGTACTAAAAATGTGCCTTTAATAATTTAGATGATGAATCATTAAAAATAAAGAATCCAATAAAAGCAAGAATCATTGTAATTGTTTCTAGAATAGTAAAAAATATTTTTTGTTATATTTACTCATACAATTGACTACCATATATTACTTATAACTAATATTGGAATACCTGGATTGCTTATTAGTTTATCTTAATTATAAGTTTTAAAAACTTATAAATTTTAATGAAATTTGAATATTAAATAATCAATGATATTCAACAAAATCGCTTCATGTTATAATTAAGATAACAAGTAACAAGGAGGAAGGAAAATGAGATACAAAATATTAGGTGACTCGGATTGTCCATTAGTGCATATTGAATTAGGGATGAATGAAAAAGCTAAGATTGAAAGAGGCGCTATGGCTTATGTTTCTAATGTTGATTTAGAAGGGAAAATGAATAGTTCTAAAAAAGGCCTTGGTGGTGTTTTAGGAGCAATAGGCAGAAGTCTTACTAGTGGTGAAAGTATGTTTATGACACATGCAACAGGAAATAGTAATGATGCATATATCGGAATTGCACCTGCTATTCCAGGTAAGATTCATTGTTTACATGTAGAAGCAAATAAACAATATTGTTTAAATACTGGAGCTTTTTTAGCCAGTGATGAAAGTGTTGATTATATTATGAAATCACAAAATGTTGGAAAAGCATTGTTTGGGGGAACTGGTGGCTTCTTTATTATGCAAAGTCAAGGTGAAGGAGATCTTTTAGTAAGTGCTTTTGGAGATATTTTGCCACTAGAAGTGACTCCTGATTATCCTGTTACAATTGATAATGAACATGTTGTTGCCTGGGATGCTTCTTTAAATTATGATATTCATGTTGCTAGTGGGTTATTTGGTTTTACGACGGGTGAAGGTCTTGTTAATGAGTTTCATGGTAGTGGAACAGTTTTAATTCAAACTAGAAATGTTCATAATTTAGCGGATGCAATACGCCCATTTTTACCATCATCTAACTGATTAAGTAAAAAGATTTAATGAGATGAACCGTATTATATTAATAATGACGGTTCATTTTCATTAAAATTGGTAAAGAAAATAATTATTAATATTGTATATTAAAAATATAAATTTTATTTGTGTAAACTGATGATTGGGGTGTTTATAGTTTTTTAGTTAGTATCTTGATTTTAATAATAGGACTGCTATGTTAAAAAAATTATGATTTAGTATTTATAAGGATTACATTATTTTGCTAATGATTTTCTTAGATAAAAATAATAAAGAATATTTACATAAGATAAAAAATCATTATGATAAAATTGTTGAAGGTGAATTAGAATTAGTAAAAATATTTAATTAATTACACTTAACTTATTCAAAAATTAGAAGAAAATATATATGTAAAGATGTATGAATCGATTGAGCTCGTAGATATGGCAATAATAATTGCTGATTTAAGAAAAAACGAAAAACATATATTTTCGATTATGGTTAGGTAATAAAAATAGATTGTCAAAATTATTATCATCTGTTAATAAAAATGCTGTAGAAAATTTATTTACGCTAATACTTCAAGTAAATCAACTTTTTTAAAGACGTTTGGTGTTAATCTTATTATGGCTAAAGCATGTCATATATATTTTAGTGAATCGTTGTCAGTGAAACCATTAATACTAAATCATCAGTATTTATTACTGCTCACGATTTAGCTTTAGTCAATTTTTTAGATTATCTACAATATCTTTTTATGGATAAAGTAAAAAAGTTTTATTATGACCATAAAATAAAAAAGAATTTCCAAGATGGCAATGGCATTAAATTAATACATGACTAATTAAATGAGACAATATTTGTATAAAAGGATTTTCAAGGCAATTGATAATCAAAATTTTATTTAATAAAAATATTATTAAGAAAAGAGGAAAAAAATAAAATTTTTAAATTATGGTTCGTTAAATATTGATAAAATATATGAAGTTGAGCATTTTGTTCGGGCTAAAGAAACTTGTGCATCACTGAGTTACTATGAATTACCAGGTGGTAAAGGTTTAAATCAGTCAATTGCTTTAGCTCGTTTGAATATTCCGGTTTATCACGCTGGAAAGATTGGCAAAGATGGTTTATTTTTAAAAGACCTTTTAGAAAAACAAGGAGTTAATACTAAATATTTACAAATAAGTGATGAAGTTAGTGGTCACGCTATTATTCAAGTTGATCAGCAAGGTGAAAATTGTATTTTACTTTATGGTGGGGCTAATCAAACTATTACTAGTGATGAAATCAAAATGACTTTTAAGGATTTTTCTAAAGGAGATTTTCTATTTTTACAAAATGAAGTTAATCGTATTGATGAAATGATCAACTTAGCTAAAGAAAAAGAAATGCTTGTTGTTTTAAATCCTTCACCAGTAAATAATATCAAAGAAAAAATTTCTTTTGAACAGATTGATTATTTAATTTTAAATGAAGTTGAAGGACAAGTATTAACCAATCAAGAAAAGCCAGAAAAAATATTAGAGACATTAATTCAGGAATATCCGCATATAAAAATTATTTTAACTTTAGGAAGTCAGGGAGCTATTTATCAAGATTGTCAGCAAATCATTAGACAGTCTGCATATCCTTGTTCGTATTTAGATACAACTGGTGCTGGGGATACTTTTACAGGCTTTTTCTTTAGTGTTTATTTTACTAGTAATGATATTAGCTATGCTTTAAAAAAAGCAGCTCAAGCTTCTAGTTTAGCAATTACTAGAAAAGGTGGTGCTAGTGCTATCCCAACATGGCAAGAACTTGAAAAAATAATTAGGAGGATTTTATGGACTTACAGTTAAATAAAGTGTATCGCCATTTTAAGGGCAAAAAATATCGCGTGTTATATTTAGCAATCCATAGTGAAACTTTAGAACAATTGGTAATTTATCAGGCACTTTATGGTGATTATGAAATTTTTGCTCGACCATTAGAAATGTTTATCTCCAAAGTTGACAAAGAACGTTATCCTGATGCTAGTCAGGAATATCGTTTTGAATGTATTGAATAAGATGTTTTAAAAACTGTTTTTACTTCTTTAGGGCTACTTGGTATAATTATTAGTTCAGTTATTGGTTTTATTTTTAATTGTGTTGTAAGTATTTTTATTACTCAATTATTTTTAGAATAGGTAAGATCTTTTGTAATGATGTTAGCTGGATTATTATCTAGAGTAGGATTAGGAAGGATTGTTTAGTTAAAATATGACAAAAATTAAATACAGACATTGTGGGTCGTATTTGTAGTGATAAAAGGTAATTTAATTACATTGATTATTTAGATATTGAAATTGATGATACTTATAAAACCACGAAAGTTTTTCGTGGTTTTAATATATTTAAGTAATGTAAAAGACTTTTGACAGACAAAAAAAGTACTTTAAGTTATACTTTTTATGAAAGGAGGGAGAAAATGCAATTAGGAAAACATATAAAACAATTGCGTCATGAAAAATCATTATCACAAGAAAAACTAGCTGAAATGGTTTATGTATCTAGACAAACTATTTCTAATTGGGAAAATGATATCCCGACTTTCTAAAGATTCCGATAAATAAAAACATAAGACCAACTATCTTTGATGATAATTGGTCTTTTTTGATATGAACCGATTAAAATGTCGGAATCTTTTTTTGTT